>DAIDJX010000232.1 GCA_027451165.1 Prolixibacteraceae bacterium
CCTGAAGGAATCTACCAGCCGGCGGATCATCTGTTCAATCTTGTCTACCAGCTCCCTTAATGCCTTGCGGTCAGCAAATTCCACATCCTCCTCGCTGAAATCGAGCTCCAGCTCAATCAAGGCAGTAAACTTCAGCAACTCTTCCCTTAAACGGCGGATTTCCTCCGAGAAAATGCCCCTCATCTGGTGAATGGCTATCTTATGGGAAGCCGCTGTAGTGGAGGCAATCAGGTCAGCCACGGCTTCAGCCTGGCTCAGGTCCATTTTTCCATTGAGAAATGCCCGTTGGGTGAATTCCCCCGGCCGGGCCAACCGAGCTCCCTTTTCTACCAGTAACTGGAGCAACTGTTGCTGGATATAAAGGCTCCCATGACAGGAAATCTCAACCACATCTTCACCGGTATAACTGTGCGGTGCCCGGAACAAAGAAACAATTACTTCATCAAGTACCTGATCCTCAGTACCTATCTTGCCCAGCCAAAGAGTTCCCGGAGACTGTTCCAGCAATTTGATACCAGGTCGGTTTGACCTGAAAATCAGGTCAGCAATTTCCAGGGCTTTTTCACCTGAAATCCGGATCAGGGCAATCCCTCCCGTACCCGGCGGGGTGGAAATAGCGCAAATGGTGGACGGATCTGTCATGACAGGCTGATATTTGAGGCAAAGGTAATACACCATGCACCAAGCCCCATGCCCTTTGCAAATAAATTTCATGCATTGAAAAACAATGTTAAATTTGCCACATTGAAATCATTTAAAAATGAAAGATAACCTTTCACTGGCAGCAGAAAAAATCAGCAATTCATCCTTTACGCTGGCCTTCACCGGAGCAGGGATCAGCGTGGAAAGCGGGATACCCCCATTCAGGGGAGAAACAGGGCTCTGGAATAAATATGACCCTGATATTCTGGAAATCAACTATTTCTATAACCATGGGGAAGAATCCTGGGGAGTAATCCGGGATATATTCTATGATTTCTTCGGCTTAGCCTCTCCCAATCCAGGCCATTATGCCCTGGCTAAAATGGAGGAATTGGGTTACCTTCATGCCATTGTTACCCAAAACATCGACAACCTGCACCAGATGGCAGGAAGTAAAAACATTGCGGAGTTTCATGGAAATTCCAGCCGGTTGATTTGCCCGGAGTGCCATACCGTTTATCCGGTAACAGCGGTTGACCTCAGCATTTTACCTCCCCGGTGCCACAACGATCAGCAAATCCTGAAACCTGACTTTGTTTTCTTTGGTGAGGGAATCCCGGCAGAAGCCTGGGATCGCTCGTTTGACTATGCCGACAGGTGTCAGGTTTGTCTGGTTATCGGGTCCACCGGTGAAGTTGTTCCTGCTTCTTATGTTCCTCAGAAGGCCAGTCAGAAAGGAGCTTTTATCATTGAAATCAATCCGGAGGAATCACAGTTTACCCGCAGCATCACCAATTTGCACCTCAGAGGGAAGGCGGGAGAAATTCTGCCAAAGTTGCTGGAAAAACTGGTGGAAAATTAACCAACCCCAGCCTTCAGGCTGGGGAAGAAAAACAAGGAATAATTAATAAACAATAAGAAATGAAATTACTGGAAGGAAAAACAGCGATAGTGACCGGTGCGTCGAGGGGAATCGGAAAGGCGATTGCCCTGAAATTTGCACAGGAAGGATGCCATGTGGCATTCACCGATCTTTTTGACGACGACAATATGAAAAATACGGAAAATGAACTGCTTGCACTTGGCGTAAAAGCCAAAGGCTATGCATCGGATGCCAGCAGCTTTTCCGATACCGACAGGGTGGTTGGCGAAATCGTCGGGGATTTCGGAGGAGTGGATATTTTAGTCAACAACGCCGGAATTACCAAGGATACCCTGTTGCTGAGAATGACAGAAGAACAGTGGGATGCTGTGATCAATGTCAACCTGAAATCTGTGTTTAACTTCACCAAAGCGGCACAGAAAAGCATGTTGAAACAAAAAAGCGGTTCCATCATCAACCTGAGTTCGGTGGTAGGTGTTTCAGGAAATGCCGGTCAGGCCAACTATTCAGCATCCAAAGCGGGGATCATCGGATTTACCAAATCTGTAGCCAGGGAGCTTGGTTCACGGGGAATCCGCAGCAATGCTCTTGCCCCCGGTTTTATCATCACCGAAATGACAGCCAGAATTCCGGAAGAAGCGCGGAAAGCCTGGGAAGAATCCATACCGCTCAAGCGGGGAGGCACACCCGAAGAAGTAGCCAATGTTGCCCTTTTCCTGGCCTCGGATCTGTCGTCATATGTCAGCGGACAGGTAATCAGCGTTTGTGGCGCAATGAAAACATGACCATTTTAACATATAGTTTTTCAAAGGCTGCAAAGTTTGTACTTTGTCAGCCTTTTTTGTTGAAGTTCCGGAAAATTGCTGTATCTTGAATTCTGTAAATGATCATCAGAAAATGTCTGACAAATCGCTGGCTTACCGGTTAGGGATTTATATCTCACTGGCTGTAATGGGAGTGTTTATAATTTTTATGTTCCTTTTGGTAAATTTCCACATAAGGAACAGGAAATTAAGCAATGAAGATAAAGCCAAAGTACTGAACAGCAACATAATCAGAGACATCAGGGACAGGCTTATTCAAACAGAAGCCCTTGCCAGACAAGTTCAGCTGCAAAGTGATTTTTACCTGCGCCACGACGGGATTCCTGAATTACTGACTGATATTCTGGATGAATATGAATTTCTTGAATGTGTGGAAATCCGTTTTTCGGGGTCATCAGGTTTATGGAAAGATTCACTTTATGTCGCAATCCGGGAGAATGGCAAATCAGTCTTTACCACTGAAATGGATGTTGTTTCTACCTTTCCGGACGAGAAGACCTGGCAGAACTACATGCCTGATCCAGGGGTAGAAAGCTGGTCAGAGCCATTCCGTACAGGGCCTGAGAATAAAATCGTAACACTCTACAATTATCCTTTCCAAATCAGAGATTCTGCACAAAATTCAATGCTGTCTGCCACCTACAGGTGTGTCGTTTCAATAGGTTTCTTCCGTAACCTGATCAACCAAACCAGAATTTGGGATAAGGGCTATGCGTTTCTTGTATCACCGGCTGGAACCTACATGACATATCCATTGCCTGAATATGAGTTGAAAAGGAATATGTACGATGTATTTAAGGATAGGAAGATAGTTTCTGATTCCAGCCTGATCAACAACTTTATGGCGGGTAAAACGGGACCGATTGTCGTTCGCCCGCCGGTACTCGGGTTTAAAAAAGCCTGGACATTCTCTACCCCTGTACACCACAACGACTGGTTACTTGTTTTCACAGTCCCGTTTTCGGAATTGTACAGGGATATTGCCCCCTTGCTCATAACCATGTCCATCGTTATGCTGGTAGTTGTCATTGCTATTTTTTTACTGGTTTTTTCCATAGCACGGAAGGTGATGGAGCCACTTTCACAGATTTCCAGCGAGCTACACAGTTTCAGCATAGAAGTACTGGACCAGAAATTCCCCATCAGGAATGAAACGCTTGCCCTGCAAAAAAGCCTGCAAATGCTGCAGGAAAGGTATGAAAGGCATAAGAAATTTGAAGCTGAAGTTAATACCCTTGGGAAAAAATTCGTATCCGATTTGCAGCTGGCTTCTGAAATTCAACACAACATCATTCCTCCTACCGGCAGCTATTCCCTGCCCGACAGCAACATACGGATCCATACCGTGTTCCGTCCAGCCGAGTATGTTAGTGGTGACCTGTACGATTTCTTCATGATCGACGAAAGACACCTGCTGATCACCATGGGAGATGTTTCCGGAGGTGGGATTCCCGCCGCCCTTTTTATGGGAGTTGCCCAAACCTACATCAGAAGCAATGCTTCACTTAAAACAGCTAAAGATATTGTTAATCAGGTAAATATCCAGCTTTGTAAGAACAACTCCAATCAATTTTTCCTGACCCTTTTTCTGGGTATACTCGATATCAGGACCAAAACATTTCATTACTGTAATGCCGGTCATAGCCCGGCCCTTGTATGCTCCGGAAAGAACCACGTCAGGGAATTGACCAGTCGGCATGGATTACCTCTGGGTCTGTATCCTGAAAAAGCCTACGGGGAATCCGTAGTCAGTTTTGAGAAAGGGGAGAGTCTGATCTTATATACCGATGGGATAACAGAACACATCAATGATGCCGGTGAATTATTCGGAGTAGACAGTTTCATCCGGCTGGTAGAACAAATTCAGGATAAAACACCTGAAATGCTGGCAGAACAAATCATGGAAAGCATAGACACTTACGGCAAGGGTGTATTGCAGCATGATGACCTCAGCCTGATGGTGGTCAATTACGGATAAAACCGGATTACTTTGTCATTTCAGCCGGGTTATTCGGAACGGAAATGATGTGGTAGTTCAATTTCTCATTTTCCTTGTCAAATTCAACGGAAATGGTATCTCCTTCATGAACATCAGCTTTGACAATAATTTCAGCCAGCTCATCTTCAAGGTATTTCTGGATGGCTCTTTTGAGCGGCCTGGCGCCGAACTGCGGATCAAATCCCTTGTCGGCAATGAAATCCTTAGCCTCAGCAGTCAAAACCAGGTTGTATTTCAAAGCTTCCACGCGCTTGAACAAGTCACCGATTTCAAGGTCAATGATTTGATGTATGTGACTCTTCTCCAACGAATTAAACATGATCACATCATCAATGCGGTTAAGAAACTCAGGTGCAAATGCTTTTTTGAGCGCTTTCTGGATGATGTATTTAATGTTTTCGTTTTCATCGGCAGGGGTTTTTCCGGTATTGAAACCAACCCCGCGGCCGAAATCTTTCAGATCACGGCTCCCGATATTGGATGTCATGATGATGATGGTATTCTTGAAATCCACCATACGGCCCAGACTGTCGGTCAGCCGGCCCTCATCCAGCATTTGGAGCAGGAGGTGGAAAACATCGGGATGGGCTTTTTCGATTTCATCGAGAAGAACTACCGCATAAGGTTTGCTGCGCACTTTCTCGGTTAATTGTCCGCCTTCCTCATAGCCCACATAGCCCGGAGGCGCTCCGACCAGCCGGGACACCGAGAATTTTTCAATGTATTCGCTCATATCGATGCGGATCAAGGCATCGGCAGAATCAAACAAATAAGTAGCCAACACTTTGGCTAACTGTGTCTTACCAACACCGGTCGGACCGAGGAAAATAAATGACCCGATAGGCTTGTTGGGATCTTTAAGTCCGGCCCGGTTCCGCTGAATGGCTTTCACCACTTTGGCGATGGCTTCATCCTGTCCGATTACTTTTCCCCTGAGGTCAACATCCATTGCAGCCAGCCGTTTCCCTTCTGCCTGGGCAATCCGCTGAACCGGAACACCCGACATCAGGGCAACCACTTCAGCAACCTTGTTATCGTCAACCACTTCACGGTGATGGATCAATTCCTTTTCCCAGGCTTCTTTCTCATTTTCCAACTGCATCAGCAGATTCTTTTCCTTGTCCCGGAAATTGGCTGCCAGCTCGAAATTCTGGCTTTT
>DAIDJX010000233.1 GCA_027451165.1 Prolixibacteraceae bacterium
CTTACCCTCCAGGCAGGGGCCAGCTTTTCCCATTATAATCTGGTAGCGAGAACAGGTGATCACGATAAAATCGGAGCTCATTTTGCAGGAAGAGTGAAATTTTCACCTCAGAGTTCGTTTATTTTCAACTATGATTTACCTTTGAAAATTAAACAGATTTCTGAACAACGAGAATGGATTGACCATCCGAAATCAAATTTGGCATGTGGTTTGGAAGTAGCAACCACATCACATGCGTTCCAAATTTATCTGGGTTCGGCAGAAGGCATCATTCCACAGGATCAGATGTTGTATAACCAGGGTAGCTGGAAAAACAAAGGATTCGCCGTGGGATTCGTCATCACAAGAATCTGGAATTTTTAATACAATTATTGAATTATAAGTAATTATGAAAACAAAAAGTTTGTTTATCGTTTTGGCAGCCTTTGTTTTAGGCTCAGTGATCATGTCGTTTGCTGTTCCCCAGGACCAGAAAAAAGGTGGTCCCTGGAATGTTCCGGCAGAATACAAATCTAAAAAGATGCCTGCAGGCGCTGATGCCACCCAGGGAAAAGCCCTCTGGTCTTTGCATTGCAAATCATGCCATGGCGGAGCTGGTTTGGGTGATGGCCCAAAAGCAGCCAACCTCAAGACCTTCCCCGGCAATTTCAAATCCGCTGAATTTCAAGGCCAGGCTGATGGTGTTATTTACTACCAATCATTTGTTGGTCGTGAAGAAATGCCTAATTATGAGAAAAAAATTCCGGATGACGAAGATCGCTGGAACCTTGTGGCCTTTATCAGGACACTGAAATAAAAAAATTTTAGTGAGGGTGCATTTCCTTACGGAAGTGCACCCTTCTTATTTTATTCAAAACCATATGCTGAACCGAATTCCAGTTTTATTCATCCTGGTATTGCTGACCTGCGGATGGAACTCCGCCGGACAGGAAAACAACCCCCTTAAAGAAGGCGCAAAAGCGTGTTTGAGGTGCCATGGAGAACCGGTATATACTTTAATCAACAGTTTTACAGACCAGTCCCAGAAAAAAATGATGAATCCATACCTGATCATCGATTCAGTGAAGTTTCATCAGGGCGTACACCGGACGTTCAACTGTACCGACTGCCATGACTCAGGCTATGAAACATATCCGCATTCTGCCGACCTGAAGATGATGCCAATGGCCAATTGTCTGGATTGCCACGGCGGGGATGATACCTATGCAAAATATCAATTCGAACGGATTGATGAGGAATTCATAAAAAGCATACATGTGCAACATGTCGGTGACAAATTCACCTGCTCCAGTTGCCATGACCAGCATTATTATCAATCGGTGGCAAGAAATGCATCTTCCGTTCAGGAAATCGTTGACTATAACAATGAAATGTGCAAGGATTGCCATGGTTCAACCGCAAAATACCGGTTGCTGACCGACAAAATGCAACGTCCCCTCAACGAAATCCACGACTGGTTGCCCAATCAGCAACTGCATTTCGATAATGTGCGCTGCATTGAATGTCACACACAGGTTACCGATACACTGATGGTTTCCCATAACATTCTGGCCAAAGAACAAGCCAGAAAGAACTGCTCTGAATGTCATTCTGCCAATTCTGTGCTCAGAGCCTCTCTGTATAAATATGAAAATTTACAGTCACGTTCCGGGAAAGGCACCCTGAATGCTGTGATTCAGAATGAATCCTATATTATTGGCGCAAATCAGGTTCCGGCTCTCAAAATCCTGAGCATCATTTTCCTGGTGCTTGCCCTGGCAGGTATCTTCACCCATTCCTTTTTCCGGTTCTTAAAAAAATAAGGGACTATGACCACTGAAAAAATATACTTCTATCCCGTATGGCTCCGAATCTGGCACGGATTCAACGCACTGGGCATTTTACTCCTGATTATCACTGGAATATCGCTCCACTGGAGTGGTGATTCCCCACTGATATCTTTCAAAACTTCAGTACTCCTTCACAACATCAGCGGTATTGTGGTATCAGTCAGTTATCTGCTGTTTTTCTTTGGAAACCTTTTCACGTCCAACGGATTTCAATACCAGGTTAAAGCAAAGGGACTGGCAAAAAGATTGATGAAACAAATGCGATATTATGCTTATGGCATGTTCCGTCATGAAGAACCTCCCTTTCCCCTTTCAGAAAAGAGGAAATTCAATCCCCTGCAGAAATATTCCTACATCCTGGTTATGTATATCTGCCTGCCCATTTTGATACTTTCCGGTCTGGCGCTCATGTTTCCTGAAGTGATCATCGAAAAAGTGTACAACTTCAGCGGGATCTTCCTCACGGCTCTGCTTCACTCTATCCTTGGCTTTATGGTCTCCCTGTTTTTAATCATCCACCTATATGTAGCATCTATAGGTAAAAATCCGTTGAAAAACTACAGAAGTATCATCACCGGCTGGCACGAAATGAACCATTGACCGAATCTGCTTACTGCTAAGGAAAATCAGATTATTACTTCATTTTCTTATATTTGCCCCACAGTTATCCTCCTCCTCCGGGAGAAGGATTTTTTATTCATAAATTGATCATCTATGTCAAAGTTTAAAAAAATAATTTCTCCTTTCTTCTCGATGCCCACCACCGGTATTTTGCTGGTTATTTTCTTCATGAGCATCGGGTATGCCACCTTTATCGAAAATGATTATGGAACCTCAACAGCCAGAATTTTGATCTATAATTCAAAATGGTTTGAAATTCTTTTGCTGCTGAATGCCATTAACCTCATCGGTAGCATTTTCCAACATCAACTGATGCAAAAGAAAAAATGGAGTGTCATACTTTTCCATTTAGCCTTTGTGGTGATCCTGGCAGGAGCGGCCATTACCCGGTGGACCGGATTCGAAGGTTCCCTGCACATCCGGGAAGGGGAACAAAACAATGCCATGATGACGGAAGCCACCTATTTGACCATTACAGCCACTAAAGGCAGCGATTCAATGACCCTCCGGAAGGAAGTCAGGTTTTCTCCCTATACAGCCAACCGCCTCAATGAATCATTTGAGTTTGCAGGCCAGACCATCACCGTGAAGAATCTGCAATTTGTCCCTTCCGCAGCTGAAACCGTTGTGGAGGACAATCAGGGCGAACCCATTCTTGCTCTCCTCGCTGTTAACCAGCAAACCCGGAGGTATGACTTTCTGTTGAAAAAAAATGAAACCAAAAACATTGAAGGAGTTACGTTCGGGTTCGGAACACCCGCGGGAAATTCCGGAATCCGGTTCAGCGAAAAGGATGGGGCCCTCTTTATTGAATCGGCCGATACCTTGTTTATTGCCGGAATGGATCAGAGCAACATGCAAAAACTTGCTCCCGGACAGGAATACCCGCTTACCCAAAGAACTATTTATCAGTCCGGCAACATTGGATTTGTCCTTAAAGATTATGTGCCGAAAGGTAAACCAAAGTTGGTTTATGTACCTTCCCACACCAACACTTTCGCCAATGACGCACTCCATCTTCTCATTCAGAGCGGTTTGGACAGTAAGGAA
Organism: Prolixibacteraceae bacterium; assembly: GCA_027451165.1. GTDB lineage: Bacteria > Bacteroidota > Bacteroidia > Bacteroidales > Prolixibacteraceae > UBA1413. The sequence goes on from DAIDJX010000233.1 coordinate 3,501, forward strand.
CTCTTTGTTTACGGGAAACAGGGTGAAACCGGGAACAGGGAAGTTGCCGGATTTGGGCCTGTCAGTGTGGGTGTCACTTATGGTTCCATCGTGCATAACCTGCCATTTTCCATTAAACTGAATGATTTCCAGATCGAAAGATATCCGGGTTCCAAAAGCCCGTCCTCTTTTGCCAGTGAAGTAATTCTCTCAGACCCTGCCAACCAGGTGAACAAACCCTTCCGGATTTTTATGAACAACATTCTGAAATACAAGGGATATCGCTTTTTTCAGTCCTCATTTGACCAGGACGAAATGGGCACCATTCTTTCCGTCAATTATGATGCTCCAGGCACCACCCTGACCTACATCGGATACTTCCTGATGACACTGGGGATGGCATTAACGCTTTTCAGCCGAAGATCAAAATTCTACCGGTTGATCAGGACTTCAGCCAAACTGGGCAGGGAGAGAAGCAAATATTTTGCTGCCCTCATTGTTATGGGATTACTATTTTTCAGTGGAACGCTGGCCGCCCAGCAAAAACAAACTGTAGATCCTGTACATGCCCGTAAATTCGGAACATTGATGGTGCAGAACAATGAAGGTCGCATTGAACCGGTGAATACCCTTGCTTCTGAGATTCTCCGCAAAGTCATGAAAAAAGGGAGCTTTGAAGACAAGGAACCGGTTCAGGTATTGTTGGAAATGCTTGTCTTTCCGGAGAACTGGCAAAACAAGCCCATCATCAGGGTGGGTGACCAGCAGTTGCGGGAAATGTGTAATGCCAGCGGAAAATATGTGGCATTCAGCAGTATGTTTGAAAAAGACAGCGCAGGCAGCTACCGGCTTGCTAAACTGGTTCAGGATGCCTACGATAAAAAACCTGCCAAACGGGGCCGCTTTGAAAAAGAAGTTATCAACGTGGATGAACGGGTGAATATACTGTACACCTTTTTCTCCGGGGGATTTCTTACCATTTTCCCGATACCGGGAGACGCCGGGAACAAATGGATGTCGGTACAAAATGCATCTAACCACGGAATGCACAGTGACCCGATCCCAGGCACCGATCTTTACTTAAACTATCTGCAGGCCTTAAAGGGGGCGATTCAGAGCGGAAGTTATTCTGAAGCAGACCAGTTGCTGGAAAGTTTGAAAAAAAATCAGAAAGAACTGGGCGCCAAAATTTATCCACCCGCTTTCAAAACCAGGCTGGAAATTTTTTACATCAACTTTAACATTTTCAGCAAGCTGGCCAAAATCTATATCCTGATAGGTCTGGTTTTGCTGTTGATTCAGTTTGTCTCACTCCTGTCTTCCGGCAACAAATTAACGCTTTCCTGGAAATGGCCTTTGGCTATGGTAAGCCTTCTGTTCCTGATACATACCGCTGGATTGGGCATCCGCTGGTACATATCTGAACATGCCCCCTGGAGCAACGGGTATGAAACCCTGTTGTACATCAGTTGGGCAACCTGTTTGGCCGGACTTGTTTTCGCCAGACGTTCTCCCATGACCCTGGCCGTAACCACCATATTGTCAGCTATTTCCCTGTTCGTTGCCGGCATGAGCTGGATGAGCCCGGAACTGACCAACCTGGTTCCGGTACTGAAATCTTATTGGCTGGTCATTCATGTGGCGGTTATCACCGCAAGCTATGGTTTCTTCGGTGTCGCGGCACTGCTGGGAATACTCAACCTGGTACTGATGATTCTTCAAACGACTTTCCGTAACGACAGGATCAGGTTCACCATCAAAGAACTGGTAGTTATCATTGAAATTGCCTTTATCATTGGCTTGTTTCTGATCACCATCGGAGCATTCCTTGGCGGCGTATGGGCCAATGAATCCTGGGGCCGGTACTGGGGCTGGGATCCCAAAGAAACCTGGGCGGCCATTACTTGGTTTTGTTACCTAAGTTATATTCATTATCGGTTACATCGCAAGACTTCATATTCAATTGCACTGATCATGCTACTTATCTCTTTTCTTTTACTGCAAATGGCTTG
>DAIDJX010000234.1 GCA_027451165.1 Prolixibacteraceae bacterium
GGTGAAAGTTTTAACAGCAGAATCAATGCGAGGTAAAACAGGGAGATAACAGAACTCCTGATGAGGATATCAACGACCAATGGTAAATCGGGTATCATTCGGGCTAACAGAAAACTGATCCCTCCGATACCGGCAATTATCAATAGTTTCAGGTTCGCACCGGTAATGCCGAAAGCCGTTCGTTGGAAAACTGCATGGAATGAAGAATTGAAAACCAGCGTGACCATGGTAGCCAATGCCGCGCCGATCAAACCAAAGCGGGGAATCAGGAAAAAACTCAGAAGGAACTGCACCAATATGGATATCCCCCAGAACAGGGTGGTAAACCGGAAATACTTCGAAGTTTCCGTGATATTTCCTGCCAGTCCGATAACGGTATTCACAAGCATTCCTGCAGCGTAAATGACAAGCACCCATTTCCCATCCTGATAAACCGCAGGAAGAATAGCGAAAATATTCCGCATATTGACCAGGATCCCGATAAAGATCAACATGCCGATAATGGCCTGGTTGAGGGCTGCTTTCTGATAGATTTCCGTAATGTGGCCCTTATCGTTCCTTTTCCATGCTTCGGCAATGACCCCGGTAGCTATTTTTGAGACTGCAACATAGGGAATCCGGATCAGGGAGGCAAAAAGCGCACAGACACTAAATACGCCCACATCTTCAAGGGAAAGGTACTGATTGACAAAGACCTTATCCACATTGACCAGGATGATTCCGGCCAAGCCATTGACAAAACCGAAAACCATCGTGGAGCCGATTTCCTTTTTCAACGGCTTATCCAGAAATTCCCGCTGGGGCTGAAGGTTAAAATGACGACGCCTGATCAACACCCACGCCACCGGAAAAACAGGCAGGCTCATGGATACGATATACCCGAAAAAGAACTGGGAAAAACTGAGCCCGCCAAAAGCAAAAATCACGATCAGCGCCAGGTTGATCAGCTTGTGCATGAATTCCAGCCAGAAAATTCCGGTTACTGCATCATACAGCATTTTGTTGTAATTGTCGAGCAGCTGAAAGAGTATGCGCATCAACACCAGCGGCAACAGCAACCACAGGTACTCCAGCAGGAGGGGCGATTTCTCAATGTTGGTTTCTATAATCCACGGTTTCAGGAGGAAAAAGCTCACCACGCACAGACAAAAGCCGGCAATTCCGGTCATTATGGCGAGGAACAGAAACCCGTGGTGTCTGGCTTCCTGGTTGCGGAATACCGGGAAGAGCCTGTTGATGACACTGGTAAAACCAAGCGTACCAAACTGGGCAAAGATCAGGGAAACGGATGCGAACAGGTTAACCAGTCCGATTTGTGCAGTGCTGAAAAACTGGGGCATTATGATCCCCACGTTGATGTAGCCGATCACGATTCCCAGGTAGGACCATACAGCGCTTTTAACCGATTGCCGGATAATTATTCCCATAATCAGAGATCAAAGCTATAAAATTACGGTAATCAGAACTTATAAAATAGCTACTTTTGTCAATCACTTATTAAAAAGGAACTTCATGGAAAAATCACAGGTTTGGCGCAATATCGGGGTACAGGCAGGTATTGTGGTGCTGTTTATCGTACTTTCCTATCTTTATCTTTTTCCGCTAATGGAGGGTAAAGTCCTTAATCAGCACGATATCCAGAGCCATATTGGCATGTCCAAAGAGCTGGCTGATTACCGGAAAGCCACCGGGGATGAAGCCATCTGGACCAATTCCATGTTCGGGGGAATGCCGGGTTACCTGATTTCGGTGACCTACAACAGTAACCTTTTAAACTACGTCCAGAATTTTTTCAGGAGTCTTTTCCATCCGGCAGCGATGATCATTTTATACCTGATCTGCTTTTATGTATTGCTCATCAGCCTGAAAATCGACCGCTGGCTGAGCGTGGCCGGGGCTTTTGCCTATGGTTTTTCCTCGTACATGATCATCATTATCGGTGCCGGGCACAACACCAAAGCCTATGCCCTGGGATTTCTGATGCTGGTGGTGGCGGGGGTGCTGGTTGCCTACCGGTACGACCGCTGGAAAGGAGCACTGATCTTAGCCATCGGTCTGGCGCTGGAAATCATGGCCGGCCATCCGCAAATCACCTATTACGGATTTCTGGCGTTGGCCATCTTCGGAATTACCGAGCTGGTATATGCCTTCCGGGAAAAACTGCTCCCCGACTTCCTGAAGACCACCGGTGTTCTGGCTGTTGCAGTGGTGATCGCCCTGATGGTCAACTTTTCCTATCTCTATTCCAATTACAAATATTCCAAAGAAACGATACGGGGAAAATCAGAATTGAGTTCCAATTCAGCCAACCGCACCTCAGGACTGGACAAAGATTATGTGGTACAGTGGAGCCAGGGAATCGGCGAAACGCTGACTCTTCTGATCCCCAATTACATGGGAGGCAGTCATTCCACCAATCCCGGCATTAACTCGGAAAGTTACAAGGCCCTGCAGAAGAACGGTGTGGATAATCCCCGGCAGATCATCAACCAGGTGATCATGTACCACGGTGATAAACCTGCCACGAGCGGTCCTTATTATGCCGGCGCCATCCTGATCTTTTTGTTCGTCCTTGGCCTTTTTGTGGTGAAAGGTCGCGACAAATGGTGGCTGCTGATCGCGACTGTGGTGTCAATCGTCTTGTCCTGGGGTAAATATGTTATGCCCCTGACCAGCTTCCTGCTCGATTACCTGCCCATGTACAACAAATTCAGGGCAACGGAAATGACCCTCGTTATTGCCTGTTTTACCATCCCGCTGCTGGGAATTCTGGCACTGCATCAGGTAGTTTCCGGAAAAACAGACAAACAAGAGGTGATAAAGGGATTAAAATGGGCTTTTGGTATTACCGGCGGCATTTCACTGCTTTTTGCCCTGTTACCGGGTATTGCCGGAAGTTTTGATGCTCCTTTTGATTCAGCTTACCCGGCCTGGCTGCTGGATGCCGTCAGAAGTGACCGGCAACATCTTTTGCGTGCCGATGCTTTCCGCTCTTTCGTTTTTATAGCGCTGGCTGCAGGTGCGATCTGGGCCTGGTCATCACAGAAACTGAAAAAGGAATATCTGGTTGGACTCCTTGCCTTGCTGATCCTGGCCGACCTTTGGTTTGTGGATAAAAGATTTTTGAACAACGACAGTTTTTCCACAAAAAGGGAATCCCAGAATACTTACAATCCAACGCCGGCAGATCAGGCCATCCTGAAAGACAAGGATCTCAGTTACCGGGTGCTGCCCCTTCAGAATCCCTGGCAGGACTCCAGGGCTTCCTATTTTCATAAGAATCTCGGCGGGTACCATGCCGCCAAGCTGAGAAGGATTCAGGAAATGATCGACCACCATTTTGATCCTGAAATTCAGCGGATGATCGAAGGCCTTAACAAACAGCAAGCTCCCGATTCGGTTTTCGGATCACTGACTACCCTGAATATGATGAATACCCGGTATTTCATTTACGACCTGAACGGTCAGCCATTGAGGAACAGCGCCGCCTGGGGAAATGCCTGGTTTGCCCGGCAGGTTCAGGTGGTCGCCAATGCCGATGAAGAAATTAAAGCGCTGGATAAGATCACTTCCCAGGATCTGCTGGTGGTCGACAAACGCTTCGCCTCAACAGTTGAAGGGAAGCAGTTCAGTCCCGATCCTTCTGCTTCGGTAAAACTGATTGAATACAAACCCAATTTCCTGAAATACAGCTTTTCAGCAACTTCTGACCAGTTGACGGTTTTCTCGGAAGTTTATTATCCGGAAGGATGGAAAGCTTACGTGGATGGAAAGGAAACCCCTTACTTCCGGGCGAATTATATCCTGCGGGCCATGGTGGTTCCCGGCGGAAATCACACCATCGAATTCAAATTCCATCCGGCCTCCTACTACACCGGAGAGAAAGTCTCCCTGGCAGGATCATTGCTATTGCTTCTGGCTGTCGCTGGATTTATTATTTATCGATACAGGAAAAATCTTTAATGTCATTGGCGCTGCGCGCGTCATTGGTCATTGGCTGCGCGTCATTTGCGCCACGCGCGTCATTGGTCATTGGTCATTGGCGCTATGCGCGTTATTGGCTTTCGGCGTCATTCGTCACTGGCCTTGCGGCGTCAATGACGCGTAGCCAATGACCAATGACGCAGAGCAAATGACACCGGAGTTCAATGACGTTATACAAATGACATTAAACAGGTTGCATACAGATTTTTTTATCCGGGATGTGCTGGAGGTGGCTCCTGCATTGTTGGGGAAAATTCTTGTCAGGCAATTCCCCGATGGGCTCATCCGGCGATATACCATAACGGAAACAGAAGCTTACCGGGGAACCGCAGACCTGGCCTGTCACGCCAGCAAAGGAAAAACGCCACGAAACGAAGTTATGTTCCGGGAAGGCGGACAGGTGTACGTTTACTTCATCTATGGCATGTACTGGATGCTCAATTTTGTCACCGGCCACGAAGGGGATGCCTCTGCAGTGCTGATCCGTGGATTGGATGAAATTACAGGGCCGGGACGCGTCGGCAGAATCCTGCAGCTCGACCGTTCCTTTTACGGAGAAGATCTTTCAAACAGTCAAAGAATATGGGTGGAAGATTCCGGACAGGTTTTACCATATGCTACCGGGCCCCGTATCGGAATTAACTACGCAGGTGAACCGTGGATTTCGATGCCCTGGCGGTTTATGTTGAACAGGACACAGGACTAAAGACAAGTAGCAGGTTTCAAGTTCCAGGTTCCAGGTTTCAGGACTTTGAAAATTTCGGATTTCGGATTTGCGATTTCGGATTTATCTAAAATCTCAGTCTTGTGTCCTTTAGTCCTGATACTTGTATTTTGTCCTGCTACTTGTATTTTGTCCTGAATCCTGCTACCTTTTTCATTCATCATTGTCCATAATTTCCGTCTGGGTCCTGACTGAATCCTCATGGATCAGCTGAAAAAGTATCTGCGTGAAAGTCTTGTTCAGGTTCAGCTTCTGTCCCAGTTTAACACGGTCTTCCATCAGTTGCGCCCAGCGGTTGATCTGAAGGGCTGTCACATTGTTATCCTTTTTGTAGCGACCGATTTCCCTGACAATTTCCATACGGGAAGAAAGTACCTCAAGCAGTTCAACGTCCAGGGAGTCGATCCTGTTTCTCAGCAGTTCCAGCTGGTTTTCAAACTGAGGGTTGTTGGCGTTTTCATGCCGGATGACCAGGCGGTCAAGCAGTTTTCCGAGATCAGCCGGAGTAAGTTGTTGCTCCTTGTCGCTCAGTGCACAGGAGGGATCCCTATGTGATTCGATCATCAGCCCGTCCAACCCCATGTCAAAGGCTTTCTGGGAGATTTCAAAAAGAAATTCCCGTTTTCCGCTGATATGGCTGGGATCACAGATAATGGGCAGTTGGGGCATCAAGCGGCGAAGTTCGATCACCGTTTGCCAGTTGGGATAGTTCCGGTATTTGGTTTCCC
>DAIDJX010000235.1 GCA_027451165.1 Prolixibacteraceae bacterium
AGAAAATGTTCCCGAAATTGATGAACTTGATGAGAAAATTCTCAAGTTGATCACCAAAAATGCGAGAATTCCATTTCTCGAAGTAGCACGGGAATGTGGGGTGTCCGGTGCTGCTATTCATCAACGGGTTCAGCGATTGCTGAATATTGGCGTAGTCATGGGAAGTGAGTTTCTGATCAACCCGCAAAAACTCGGGTACAACACCTGTGCGTATATGGGTATCTACCTTGAAAAAGCCAAATTTCATACCCGTGTTGCCGAGGAATTGGCCAAAATTCCGGAAATCGTGGAATGTCACTACACCACCGGTCAGTACGCCATTTTCATTAAGGTTCAGACAAAAACCAACAAACACCTCAAACAACTTATTGACAACGAAATTCAGGAAATAGAGGGAGTTGCAAGGACTGAGACTTTCATCTCGCTGGAAATGGAATTCAAAAGACAGGTACCGGTTAAATAATAGGCTTACCATGACCTTAAGGAATCATCTTGACGAAGTGGACCTTAAAATCCTGGAAATCATCAGCAGGAATGCAAGAATTCCATTTAAAGATGTTGCAGCTGAGGTTGGTGTTTCAAGAGCTGCAGTACATCAAAGGGTAAACCGGATGATTGAACTGGGAGTAATCACCGGCTCAGGTTATTACGTCAATCCACAGAAGGTGGATTTGCGTACCTGTACCTACATCGGGATATTCCTGGAACGGGGCGGGATCTACAGTGATGTGGTCACCAGGCTTCACGAAATTGAAGAAATCGTGGAATGTCACTATACCACCGGGCAATATGCCATTTTTATAAAGGTTTATGCCCGCGACAATGAACACCTGAAAAGCATTCTGAGTGAGAAAATTCAAAAGATTTCAGGAGTTTTAAGCACAGAAACTTTCATTTCACTGGAAGAAACTTTCAAAAGAAGCCTTCCTATTTACACTTGACTGTTCCTTTGCCGGAGCGCTTCATATACCATCAAGGCAGCAGCTACCGATACATTCAGCGATCCGATTTTACCCATTACCGGAATTTTTGCCAATTCATCCGCTTTTCGCAACATTTCAGGGGAAATACCACTTTCTTCGGAACCAAGAACTATGGCCAGCGGTCCTTTCATATCGGTTCCGGTATACAAACAATCTGTTTTTTCTGTGGAAGCGATCAGTCTCAGCCCCGACTGGTGCAAAAAATCAGCTGCTGAAGAAAGGCTGGGGACTCTGCACACCGGCACATGGTTCAGGGCGCCGGCTGAGGTTTTCATCGCATCCTCTCCTACTCTCGCAGATCCTTTCTCCGGAATGATCACCCCGTGCACCCCGGCGCACTCACAGGAACGGACAATCGCCCCGAAATTCCGGACATCGGTTACCTGGTCAAGGATGAGCAGAAATGGTTCCTCCCCTCTCTCGTAAATCCATGGCAGCAAGTCTTCCAGCCGGTAAAACTCCACGGGAGAAATCAGGGCAATGATTCCCTGATGATTTTTCCGGGTGATCCGGTCGAGTTTTTCTCCCGGAACATATTGAAAAGGCACTTTGTAATCCTTGATGGTCTGGTACAACTCCCCAAACAGTTCATTTGACAAACCATTACGGATCAGCACCTTATCGATGGGTTGACCAGCCCTGATGGCTTCGATCACCACCCTTGTCCCAAAAATAAAATCTTCATTCATTACCATGTTTTTTTCTTTTGCCATTCTTCAAGCGCCAAATGCTCTTCTTCCCACTCCCGGAATGCCCCGGCAAGATCAGATTTTACCTGTTCATACTCCTGAAAAAAATCAGCAGCAGTGATCCGGGAAGAATCAGCCAGTAATTCATCCATCCCGGCCAGTTTCTTCTCCAGTCCGGCAATTCTGGTTTCAATGCCCTCAATACTTTTCTCCAGTTTTGAGATGGTCCGGTTGATGTTTTTCTTTTCATCAAAACTTAGCTCAGTCTGAATTTCGGCATTTACAGTAACCTCAACCTCCGGTTTCTGCACCAGCGGGTCTTTTTTTTCCAGTTCCCTCAGGGATTCCATTTTCTTCTTCCAAAGGAAATCATAGATGCCACCCAGGTGTTGCCTGATTTTTTTATTCCTGAACTCATACACACAGGTAACCAATCCATCCAGAAATTCCCTGTCGTGCGAAACGATCAGCACAGTTCCATCAAAATTGACCAGGGCCTGTTTCAATATTTCTTTGGAACGCATATCCAGATGATTGGTAGGTTCATCCAAAACCAGGAAGTTAACTGGCTGGAGCAGCAGTTTGATCATGGCCAGCCGGGACCTTTCTCCACCCGATAAAACGCTGACTTTCTTATCGATGTCTTCTCCTGAAAACAAAAAAGCTCCAAGGAGATCCCTTATTTTTGTACGGATATCGCCCACTGCAATTCTGTCGATGGTATCCAGAACAGTTAATGCAGGATCCAGCAATTCGGCCTGATTTTGAGCACAATAACCGATTTTGACATTATGTCCGATCTTCAGTTCTCCGGTATACTCCAGTTCCTGCATGATAATCCTGGCCAGCGTGGTTTTTCCCTCACCATTCCTCCCGACAAAGGCAATTTTTTCCCCGCGGTGGATGGTCAGGTCAATATCCTGAAGTACTTCATGTTCCCCATATCTTTTGGAAATCATCCTCCCCTCTGTGACCAGGTTGCCAGAACGGACCGCAGGAGAAAAACGGATACTGAGCGCTGCATCGTCCTCTTCTTCAATTTCCAGCCGCTCCAATTTATCCAGCGCTTTGATGCGCGACTGAACCTGAACAGCTTTCGTAGCTTTGTATCGGAACCGTTCGATGAACCGTTCAGCGTCTTCGATCTGTTTCTGTTGGTTCCGGTATGCTGAAAGTTGTTGCTCCCTTTGTTCCTTCCTCCAGGTCATGAAAGTGGAATAATTCATCTTCTGATCGGAAATCCGGCCCAGCGAAATATGAATGGTCCGGTTGGTCACATTATCAAGAAATGCCTTGTCATGCGAGACCAACATAACCGCTCCCCTGTAATTTTTCAGGAAATCCTCCAGCCATTGGATCGATTCGATATCCAGGTGATTGGTAGGCTCGTCCAGCAAAAAGACATCCGGTTTCTGAAGCAGCAGTTTGGCCAGTTCGATGCGCATTCTCCAACCTCCGCTGAACTCAGACGTGGACCGTTCGAAATCGCTGCGTTCAAAACCCAGGCCTATAAGGGTCTTTTCAATTTCAGCGCTGTAATTGTCACCTCCAAGGATCTCAAAATGATGGCTTTTATCATTCAGGTGATCAAGAAGTTGAAGGTACTCATCGCTGTGATAATCATCCCGTTCGGCAATCTGGTTATGCAAATCCTCCATCTCAGCCCTGAGTCGGATTAATCCGTCAAATGCCTTTTCCACTTCGAGGATCAGGGTGCGCGTATCGTTGACTGTCATTTGCTGCGGAAGGTAACCGATGGTCAGTTCTTTGGGAAGGGTTACCTGGCCCGATGAAGGAGAATCGATCCCGGCGATTATTTTCAGCAATGTGGTTTTCCCTGCTCCGTTTTTCCCCGTGAGTCCAATACGGTCGCGCGGATTGATCATAAAACTGATCTCCTTAAAGAGTTCAAAACCACCAAAATGAAGGGATATTTTCTCAACTGAGACCATAACTTAACTGTTTTCGCGCAAAGAAGGCAAAGAACGCAAAAATTCAGGTTAAAAATGAGAAAGTAGTACAAGTTTAGCGAACTTTGCCGAAAAGAATAACCAATGACCATTTGGAACCGGATAGAAATTATCAGGGGCGACATTACTTTAATGACCGCAGATGCCATTGTCAATGCTGCCAATAACAGTCTGCTGGGGGGCGGAGGAGTCGACGGGGCCATCCACAGGGCAGCGGGACCAGCCTTACTTTCAGCGTGCAGAACTTTGGGAGGGTGTGCTACCGGTGAAGCAAAAATTACCCGGGGGTACCGTCTCCCGGCAAAATGGGTGATTCACACTGTTGGTCCGGTATGGAGAGGCGGTCACAAAAAAGAAGCGTATTTACTGGCTTCAGCCTACCGGGAATCCCTTTTGCTGGCCAGGGAATACGAATTGAAGAGCATAGCTTTTCCCAACATCAGCACCGGGGTTTATGGATTTCCGAAGGAAATGGCTGCTGAAATTGCAATTGAAGAAGTGAGCAGTTACCTCAAATTGAATTCTTTACCAGAAAAAGTGATATTCTGTATTTTCGATCAGGAAAACTTCGACATTTACCAGGAGATCTTTCAGCGGAGTGAGTAAAATCCCGATCCCTGTTAGCGTCCTTCTTCGTTCAGCCAGTTTGTGTTGTATTTCAAAAACTTAAGGATGAGATACAACACAATGGTGAACATACAGGCGGCTGCGATAATTTTATTGTATTCCCCATCTTTCCTGATGAAGGCTCCAGCCACGTCCATCACACAAAAAATGATGAAAACATTCATCAGACCGTTTTTCTCTTTTTTGAGTACTTTCTTCCAGCTAAAGGGCAATACCGGTTTTTTATAGCCTGTAAGTCCGGGCAAAAAAGCCGGAATTTTCTCTGCCCAGGAAATATAGATGTCTCCGAATTTTCCCCTGAGGAACTGTTCTTCGGCGAACATAATCCGTTCGTAATAGATCCAATAGAAAAAACAAACAAGTCCCACAAACCACAAATGCCCGGTATAGAGCACGGGACCAAGCCACATAAAAAAATTGCCCAGGTAAAGGGGATGCCTGACCAGAGAGTAAATGCCGGTGGTATTGAGTTGGTCAGCTAACTGCCCGGAGGTGTTTCTTCCAGAGGTGTTGGCCGGCGTATATCCCACGGTAAAAACCCGGATGGCAAGGCCCAACAGACTGATGAACAAACAAATATAAATGTAATACTGGCTTCCCCACTCTGCTTTCAGGAAAAAGGACTCCGGATGCATTTCGGTCCAGACAAAAATTACGATTCCTGCAAATACCACCAAAAGAGGCAGATAGCTACGATTCCGGAACAACCAGTTCCCCTGTTTTTCAAATTCTTCCTGTAATGCCATAAATAAACAGACTATTCCGTCAACGACAAGGCAAATTGGTAAGCGGCTTGTCCTGAAAGATGCCCAAAAATAAGCTGAATTTTAGATATTACCAATTTTGAAAGAGAGAACCAAAAAGTAGAGATTTAAAGTTAAATTTCAGGGAATTTCCAGGGCTCCCGGTAAATTGGCTTTAAATATTTGTCTGCCTCAGGATTGTTTACAAAATGTCTATTCACCTGATCATAGACAATCCGTGTTCCTGTCCGGTAAGAAATGTTGGCCATATGCGCCAGAATCGTCGCAAATGCACCTTTATCGACCGGACTGTTCGTTTTAACATTATTGTCCCGGATACAAGAACACCAATTGGCCGTATGGGCTTCAATACCCCCCTCCTCAAATTTTCCGGTCAGTTTGACCGGTTCAAC
>DAIDJX010000236.1 GCA_027451165.1 Prolixibacteraceae bacterium
TCTCCCAGATTATCGGTACGCAAAATTTTGGGAGTACCGGCAAAACTGAAGAGGGCAAAGGCTGTGGAAGGCCGGGATGGATGGGTGGCCAGCCCCGACAAAGTGCCCATTGCCGCGGGATAAATGTTGGTGGCGTTGAAAGTTGTACCTCCATCGGTCGACACAAACACCTTTGTGGAAGCATTCATCCTGCAGCCGGCCCATACCACGTCGGGATTGGCATCGGAAACTTCAATCTGTGCTATTCCGCTGAATCCCCAGGCCGAAGGCAGATCGATATCCTGCCAGGTTTGCCCGAAGTTTTCCGATTTCTTAATTCCATCTACCCCCGCCAGGAAAATCCGGTCGGGATACTGCGGTGAATAGCCAATCCGGGTAACAAACGGGGATTTATCATCACCCACATTTTTGGTGGTGCTGCTGGTGATGCTGCTCCAGCTGGAACCACCATTGGTAGAGCGGTACAACTGGTTGTAATACAGGGAGGTGATCATCCGCGAAGGGTATCTGGAATGCCAGATGGCATCAAATCCATCTCCACCCCTGGCATTAAACCAGTCGGAGGTGGCATTGGGGTTATTGCCTGAATACCAACTCCCGTTGTCCTGAAGCCCCCCGATGTACTGATCCTGGGTGGGATGGCGGTCGAGGCCGTAAAATTGAGAAGTATTGTAACCCCGCAACGGATTGACCCAGGTGGAGCCTCCATTTTCAGAATAAGCCACCCCTCCGTCGCTGGCTACCACCATTTTAAAGGGGTTCCCTGTGGTGGTTGTCACCTGGATGTTGTGAATGTCGGCATGAAGATAGGTGGGGCTGGTGCGGGCATTGGTCCACCGGGTCAGCCGGGTGAAATTATAAGCTAAATTGCTGGTAACCGTTCTGGTCACTTTCAGCACAGATTCCGGGAGTTTTGATGGTTCCCAGATTCTCCCGGCGGCCAAAACCGGCCAGATATACGCCATATGTCTGGCTTTCTGACCTCCTGCCATCATAATTTCAGGGGAAGGTGATTCCGCATAGGGCAAAGCATGGATATATATATACTCCCGGCCTGTTTTCAGGTTATCATCCAGCGCCGTCAGGTTAAAAACCCCGTTCCTGTCCTGGTCACGGAAAGAAACCATCAGTTTCCGGTTGTTCTCCGTATCCCAGACTTCAAAGGGTACTTCCACATAATCCTGGTAAGTATACTGGTTGTCAGGAACTCCGGAAGTAGACCCTTCCGGAACCAAAAACCGGTGCGCCTTCTGTTTTTTCCCCTGCCCGAAACGGATTTCAAAAAGCGCAAAGTACGAACTGTCGGTCTCCAGGGTAATCCCTTTCAGGTATTTCGTTTTGGTAGTAGTGAATTCGGTAAAATCAAGAAAAGAAGCGGTTTTCAGGGTATCCACACTGTACGTGTTGGTATTCCCTGCTGTGCCGGTGATTTCCAGCAAATACAGGTCTATCCCGCCAATAAATACTTTCTGATCGTTGATGGGATGTACTTTAACGGTGTTGTTCCACCAACCCTGGCTTCCGAGAAATTTGCTTTGAGTCGCATCTCCTGAAGGAAGGGCAGTCTGCCAGACTTTCCCGCTGTCGCTGGAAACAAAAAGCCTTGAACTGTCAGTCATCGCATAAATGAGGGCTGGATTCTTCGGGGAAATGTCCAGTTCTATCCGGCCATCACTGTTCCGGAACACATATTTCCAGTTTACTCCGCCATCTGAGGAACGGATGATGCCGTTCCGCTTAACCGTGGCATACAGAATGGAAAAATCATTGGGGTCTGCAAGAAGGCTTTGTGTTAAACCTCCGTCGTAATATATTCTTTTCCAATTGTTTCCACCGTCACTGGTTTCAAATATTCCCCGGCTGCCGGAAACCAGCACGTGGTTTTCATTTTTGGGATCAATCAGAATCTTATGAACATAGCTGAAATTGAGGTTGCTGGTAGAGGGGAGCAGTTCCCAGTTTTCACCCCTGTCAAGGGATTTAAAGATTCCGATGCCTTTGATGACCCCGGTAGCACCTGCCTGTAATTCTCCCGTTCCGGCATAGAGGATATTGTTATTGGATGGGGCCATTTCGAGGGTAACGGTCGACAGATTGGGAAAACCGGGTGTCAGGTTTCGCCAGCTTTGCCCGCCATCGTAAGTCTTCCAGATGCCACCGCCGGCAGAACCGGCAAACCAGGTGTTTCCGCTCTTATCTGCAGGATCAATGATCAGTCCACGCGTACGGCCCCCGATGTTGGCAGGCCCCCTTTCCACCCAATTCAGTCTTACCTGTGCCTTCCGGAGCGCACTGGCTGCAACCTGGGCCTTTTTTAGTTCTGTGAACTGGTAGTTGACCGGATACCCGGCCCCTTTTTCCCTGTTGGTAATGGCATCGAAATACACCATATACTGGTCAGGTTTGTCATAACCCTCTCTCTCCCTCTCTCCCTCTCTCTCTCCCTCAACCTCATTCAGTACTTTACCAGATTCATACCCGGTCCGGGAAAGTATAACAGTTATGATAGCAGCTGGTATGGCTGCAGCTAAAATCAGAAAATGGATATTCTTCACAAATGAAAATTTCAGGTAAATGACTTAATGACGCTTCTTTTTTCTACGGATCAGCAGTTTGAACACAACAAAAAAAGTGCCCAGAATCATCAGCGCCATGATAATGGGAATGACCAGGGTAATCACAGGCGTAACCGCTGCAGCCACATTTTCACCGGTTGCCACCAGAAAATTGCCGGTTCCGGCAGTGGCACCTGAGGAACCGAGCCTGAGTGCAGAAGTGCCCCCCTGAATGACGGCTGCTGTGCCTCCACCGATAATCAGTCCGGTGATCCATTTCACCAGTTCACTATCAACAGGTAAGATGGATGCTGAAATGACCGTACCTGCCGCAATGGCCGCAGGTGTGGAAATATGGTCGAGCAAATTGTCCACAAAAGGGATATAATAGGCAATGATTTCAACCACCGTGGCCACACCGAAACTGCCCAGTGCAGCATTGGAAGCAATCCACTGGAAACCTTCGTTCAGCGGAAGAAAACCCAGTCGGGATGCTATTCCTGCAATCAGCAATGGCAGGAAAATCCGGAACCCGGTGGCCGCTGCGAGGCCGATCCCGAGGGCAAGGGCGGTGATGATCTCTTTTTCCATTATCTCTCAGCAATATTTTGCGAAAATAGTTATAATTGTATTATAATTCTTTGAATCAAAACCGGATATAATGACCAGAGACGAACTATTCCGCCAAATACGACTGAAACGAAGCTTCCTTTGCATCGGGCTGGACACCGATATCGAGAAGATTCCGGAATTTCTGAAAAAGGAACCTGATCCGGTCTTTTCTTTCAACAAGGCCATCATTGATCACACCCACGATTTGTGTGTTGCCTACAAACCCAACCTTGCCTTTTATGAAAGCTTAGGCGCTGAAGGCTGGAGAAGCCTGGAAAAAACGGTCAGCCATATCCGGAAACATTACCCTGAACAATTTATCATTGCTGACGCCAAACGGGGTGATATCGGTAACACTTCCGGACTGTATGCCAGGGCTTTCTTTGAAAAAATGCAGGTTGATGCGGTCACCGTGGCGCCATATATGGGCGAAGATTCTGTAAAACCCTTCTTAACCTATCCCGGGAAGTGGGTTATCTTGCTGGCTTTAACTTCCAACAAGGGAGCGGCAGATTTTCAGTATTTTACCTCTGCACAGGGAGAGATGTTGCATGAACATGTTCTGAAAGTCTCCGGAATCTGGGGAACGGCCGACCAGATGATGTATGTGGTCGGAGCCACAAAGGCGCAAAGTCTCGAAGAAATACGAAAGATCATTCCTGATCATTTTTTGCTGGTCCCCGGGGTGGGCGCCCAGGGGGGAAGCCTCGAAGAGGTGGCACAATCCGGAATGAATGAACAGTGTGGTTTGCTGGTGAATTCCTCCAGGGCCATCATCTATGCCTCTGATGGAGAAGACTTTGCACAGCGTGCCCGCGATGAGGCGCTGAATGTCCAGGTGGATATGGAAGAATTGCTGCTCGAAGCGGAACTCCTGTAATTTCGGATTTACTTTGATTTCGGATTTCGGATTTACAATTTCGGATTTACTTTGATTTCGGAGGGCGGATTTGAGATTTCGGATTTGCCTGCGGACTCTCCTGCCTTTAAATCCGAAATCGTACATCCGAAATCCGAAATTGAGTTAAATCCGAAATTCTTAAAATTCCGCCTTAACTGCTAATACCGGCACCATCCCGATGCTTTGGAAGTCCCTGGTTACCACTGCCTTGTTCTCATAACTGAATCTGCGCCGCAGAATATTCCGCGTATTACCGGCATTCTGGATATCGCACATGAAGGTGACCGCAAACCCCGGCCTGTTAATTTTCCAGGTGATCCCGAGGTCAAATCTTTTAAAATCGGGCAGACGTTCTCCGTAAGTTCTGTCGGCCTGGTATACCAGTTTTTTATACCTGAGGGAATAGGGTTCATCCACCGGAGTGTACCGCAAACCGCCCCTGTAATTGGCCCGCATTCGTATACCCGGTACCTGCTGCTTTTGTTTGCCAAACGGAAACTCCTTGCCTGCCTGGATATTGTATACAAAGTTGGTATTGTAAAAGGTATTGTACCATTTCTTATCGGGCGCTTTATAAAATGAATTGAAAAGTGATGCAGTTCCGAGGAAATAGTAATTACCAGAAAATGATTTTTCTATGGTAAATTCGAGACCATAGTTCTTTCCTTTACCCTTGTTGTCGAGCCTTACATCCGGCAAACCTTCTGCCTGGTTGAGAATGGAAAACTGGCCATAAGCCAGTTCATTGACCGGAACATCGTATAAATACTGGTAATACGCTTCCAGGTTGAGGTGAAGATTTTCTCCAATAAAATAATTAAACCCTGAAGTCAGGTGAAAGGCCTTGGTGGTCTTAAGGTCTGAATTGCGGGTATCCCTCAGCTTTTTGGTAATTTTGACCCGGTAATTGTAAATGGAAAGCGGCTCATGCCGGCTATGGAAACCGGTTCCCAGGGTAACCGAACTTTTGGGAGATGTCCTGAAGATCATGCCCAATCTGGGTTCCGGAACAATTTCACCGGTAATTCCGGAAATCATCAGGTGAAGTCCTGTATTGGTCTCCAGCCACCTTGAAGATTTATACTTCCATTGGATCCAGGCACCTCCGTACCAACCACCGGTATTGGCATTCAAAAGTGTGTCGTACTGGAGTTTCCCGAGATGTCTTTTTGCGAACATTTCTCCGGAAATGTAATTTGCATTGAGGCCACCCCGGAAAGAATGCCGGGGATTGAACTTGTGATTCAGCAATGCAGAGAAGCGAAGGGCAGGGTAGCGGTATTTGTCAAAATAAGTGATGGTGCGGCTCCCGGTAGTTTCCACTTTGGCATCTTCGTCGGAATTATGCTCCCA
>DAIDJX010000237.1 GCA_027451165.1 Prolixibacteraceae bacterium
AAGTGTCATTTGGATTTTTACCGGGATCACCGTTTCTGGTTTGGTTTATTACCTGAAGTTGCTGCCTGAACTGTATATTTTTGCTGCAGGTGTATCCGCATACGGTTTGCTGATGCTGGTTTCCGGAACAATGATCCGTGCAGGGAAAACCAAAAACGGCGTGGTGGTGGTAGCTTACGACATGTACAGGATGCCTGTGACCATGAAACAACTGGCCGTGGTCCAGTTTTTTACCTGGTTTGCCCTTTTTGCCATGTGGATTTATACCACCGCAGCCGTCACCAAACATATTTATGGTACCTCCGACCCCACCTCCCCCCTGTTTAACAAAGGGGCCGACTGGGTGGGGGTCTGTTTTGCCATGTATAACGGCTTTGCAGCCCTGATGGCTTTCCTGCTTCCGGTAATTGCCCGGAAGACCTCCCGGAAATTCACCCACATGATTGCCCTGGTGGCTGGAGGGTTGGGACTCATTTCCATCTGGTTCATCAAAAATCCCGACCTGCTGCTCCTTTCCATGGTCGGTGTCGGTCTTGCATGGGCGAGTATCCTTTCCATGCCTTATGCCATTCTGACGGGGGCACTCCCGTCACACAGGATGGGAACCTACATGGGAATATTCAATTTTTTCATTGTCATTCCCCAGATATTGGCTGCCACTATTCTCGGTTTCTTCACCCGTGACCTTTTTGGTGGTGAAGCCATTTATGCGCTGGTGCTTGGAGGGGTTTCCCTCTTTGTCGCCGCTGCAATGGTGATGTTTGTCAAAGACGTGGATGAAGTGAAAGCAAAATCTCAAGGTTGAGGTTAAGAAGAAGTCAGGTTTGTTTTATTTGTGTTGGTAAAAGAATCATTATTCGGAAGGATATGAAAAAGACGTTGCTATTGCTTATTTTGGGATGGATTGTATTGAATGTTTCAGGATTCAACCCTCCCAAAAAGAATGTCACCCCCCTTCAACCCAGGGTAGAGCCTATGTTCTGGTGGGCAGGCATGAAAAATCCAAATCTTCAGCTGATGGTCCACGCCCCGGAAATCGGATTGTGCCGGGTTTCCCTGGATTATCCCGGAGTACTGCTGAAATCGGTCACCGCCCTTCGCAATCCGAACTACCTGTTTGTTGACCTCGACCTTTCCGCGGCCAAACCGGGATCGTTCATCATTCAGTTCCGGAAGGAAACCAAACTGGTTGCCGAATACCGCTATGAACTCAGGGAACGGGAACCGGGTTCAGCTGCCAGAAAAGGATTCAATTCTTCGGATGTCATGTACCTGATTATGCCCGACCGCTTTGCCAACGGGGATCCGGCAAATGATGAAATTCCGGGAATGAAGGAAAAACCCGACCGGAACAATCCTGGCGGACGGCATGGTGGTGACATCAAGGGCCTCCGGAATCACCTGGATTACATCTCCGGAATGGGTTTTACCGCAATATGGCTCAACCCTTTGCTGGAAAACGACCAGCTGACCTATTCCTACCATGGTTACGGGACCACCGACTTCTACAAGGTAGATTCCCGTTTCGGCTCTAACGAAGAGTACCGTGAATTTGCCCTGGAAGCCCGCAAAAAGGGGATAAAACTGATCATGGACATGATTTTTAACCATTGTGGTTCAGAACACTGGTGGATGAAAGACATGCCCATGTCCGACTGGCTCAATGGCTATCCCAATTACCAGATCACCAACCATGTGAAAACCCTTAACCAGGACATTCATGCTTCGGAATACGATAAAAATCAGCTGGTCAAAGGCTGGTTCGTCCCGGTAATGCCCGACCTGAACCAGCGTAACCCCTTTATGGCTACCTACCTGATTCAGAACAGCATCTGGTGGACCGAATATACCGGACTCTCCGGCATCCGGATGGATACCTATCCCTATCCCGATAAGGAGATGATGGCCTGCTGGAACCGCCGGATGACCGAAGAATACCCCGGTTTCTCCATCGTTGGGGAAGAATGGCATCTGAACCAGGCTGTTGTGTCGTACTGGCAGAAAGGGAAACCCAACCTTGACGGATATAAGGGCGAGATCAAATGCATGATGGATTTCCCGCTCCAAAATGCAGTAAGTACTGCCCTAAGGGAGGAGGGGGAAGGAAGCCTGATGAAAATTTACGATTGCCTTGCCAATGATTTTCAGTATCCTGACCCGCAAAACATGGTGGTATTTCCCGACAATCATGATATTGCGCGTTTCCTGGTACAGGTGAATAATGATCCTGAACTTTTCAAAATGGGGGTTACCCTTTTCCTAACCACCCGGGGAATTCCACAGCTCTATTATGGTACAGAGATCATGATGAGTCATTCCGGCACGCACGACAGTGAATACCGGAAAGACTTCCCCGGAGGATGGGCCAACGATGTGAAAAACGGTTTCACCGGAGCAGGACTGACAGCTCAGGAAAAAGAAATGCAGGATTACATCAGAAAATTGCTGTTGTGGAGAAAAAACACAGCGGTGATCCATTCCGGGAAACTTATTCATTTTGTACCCTTCAATGGGTTGTACGTATTCTTCAGGGTAAATGAAAAGGAAAAAATAATGATCGTCCTCAATAAAAATACGAAGGATACCAAACTGGATACTGTACGATTGTCGGAGATGCTCCGCGGAGCCACAAGTGCGAAGAATGTCCTTAGCGGGGAGAATTACCCTGATTTATCCAACCTGATCCTGCCTCCCCGCTCTGTATCCATTTTGGGGATTAACTGAACCGGAGAGTTAATTATTCGGGAAAGGCAGATCATGTTCCTCAGGTTATTGTTATATTTGTGGAAATTTAAACTTCTTAGATAATGAGAACTATTTGCACACTGCTGTTCGTTTGGATAGTGCTGGGCATTCAGGCACAGATCCCCATAGTGGTTAAAATTGAACAAAGACCCTCTTCTCAGGGAGTTCAACCGGCATTTGAGGTGATGGTACCTCAGGCTACAGCCACAGAAGCCATTGATCTTTGGAAGGAGACCATCATGCCCAAGGGTCTCTTCAAAAAGGGACCTAAAATGGAAAAAGTGAAAGATGAATGGCTGGTGAACAATGTATTAATTTCCGACATTACTTCTTCCCCCTTAAATGTGATCACGCAGGTTAGTTCCTTCACGGGGAATATTTATGTCCGAATTTTCCTGCAAACGGAAACCGGATTTCTCGGACCGGTGGGATCTTCTCCGGAAGCTGTTGATGCTGCCAACAGGTACATCCGCAATTATGCGGTTGATCTTTACCGCCAGGCCGTCACAAAAGAACTTCGCCAGGAAGAGAAGGAACTGAAAGAACTGGAAAACAGCCTGGGCAGGTTACAAAAACAAAACAGGAGTTACAACAAACAGATCACCGAAGCTCAGAGAGATGAGAAAGACCTGAAAAACGAAGCGCTTCAGAATGAAGAACTGCTCCGCAGCCAGCAGAATATGATAACCCTTGGCAATACTACGGAAAGCGGCAAGGAACAGCTGGAAAAACAGGTTAAGGATACCCATAAGGATATTGATAAGAATAAAAAGGAACAGTATAAGTATTCCAGAAAGGTCTCTAAAAACGAAAGAGATCAACGGGATAAAATTTCCGCCATCGAACGACAGAAAATGAAAGTGGAAGAAGTGCGGAAAAAACTTGGAGGAATAATGTAAAAAAAAGGTTGCCGGCAACGGCAACCTTTTTTTTTGCACTTTATTATTCCAGTTCCAGGGCAAGTACCGACCTGGAGGGAAGGGTTATTTCCATCTGGTTTCCTGAAAGCAGTTTATAAGCCTTGAAAACAGCCGGTTTCACGGTTTCAGGTTTATCAAAGGTATTCACGGAATTAAATTGTGGTGCAGTAAGACAGGTGGCGCTGTTTACCTTACTTACGGTTTTACCGATCACTTCCACGGTTAGTCTGATCTCTTTCCCGGGATTCAGGTTGCTCAATGTCAGGTGCATTTTCCCATTGGCATCCAGGGATACCGTTTGACTGAGCGCCGGAATTGATTCATTACCAACCGTATATTTTTCTGAAACGAGGGAAGAGGGCATCAACGTAGCATCCCCGTGCACTTTATACATATTGAAGACATGATAGGTGGGGGTAAGCACTATTTTGTCACCCCGGGTCAGTACCATCGCCTGCAAAACATTGATGGTTTGTGCAATGTTGGCCATTTTTACCCGTTCTGCATGTCTGTTGAAAATATCGAGCGTAGTGGAAGCAATCAATGCATCACGCATGGAATTCTGCTGGAAGAGATGCCCGGGATTGGTCCCTGGCTCCACATCAGTCCAGATGCCCCATTCATCCACATAGAGCCCGACTCTTTTTCTGGGGTCGTACTGATCCATCAGTAAAGAATGGGTGGTTACAAGCTCCTCCATGCGCAAGCCCTTTTTCAGCCCTGAAAAATAAAGATCTTCCCCGAAACCGGTGGCAGCGGTTTTATTTCCCCAGCCTGGACCGGCAATGGTGTAATAATGAAGGGAAAGGGCATCCATGTTACGGGCAGCATTCTGCATGAGGACTTTCGTCCAGTTGTAATCTTCCCCGTTGGAGCCACAGCCTACCCGCGTCATTTTTTCGTGTGCATATTCCCAAACGTAGCCGGAATATTGTCTCAGCAGGTCGGAATAATACTCCGGGGTCATATTTCCTCCACAACCCCAGCTTTCGTTTCCAATTCCGATGAACCGGACCTTCCACGGCTTTTCCCGGCCGTTCTGCCTGCGCAGGTTGGCCATCTCAATGTCGTCGTCCGAAATCATGTATTCAATCCAGTCAACCATTTCCTGAACCGTACCACTGCCCACATTGGCGGAAATATAGGCATCGCAACCCAACATTTCACACAGGTTGAGGAATTCATGAGTGCCAAAACTGTTGTCTTCCACAGTGCCTCCCCAGAAAACATTCTTGATTTTTGGCCTTTTGTCCTTTGGCCCGATGCCGTCTTTCCAGTGGTAAGTATCGGCAAAGCAACCTCCCGGCCAGCGCAGTACAGGCATGTTAAGCGCTTTCAGCGCTTCCAGCACATCTTTCCGGTATCCGTTGATATTCGGAATGGGTGAGTCAGGCCCAACCCAGATGCCATCATAAATACAACGGCCCAGATGCTCTGCAAAATGACCATAAAGGTATTTGCTGATCTGCGGACCTTTCTGGGTAGCATCAATGGTTAACCTGTTTTGTGCCCCAGCGGCAAAACAGAACAACAGTAAAATCAAAACGGAAATAAACTTTTGTTTCATCATGATAGGTTTTTGGAATTTCAAGCCTTAAAGATAAAAGTAAATATTACTAATAAAAAAATATTTTTCAAACATAAAATTGTCAGGTATCAGGTATCAGGTATCAGGTATCAGGTACCAGGTATCAGGTATCAGGTATCAGGACTATAGGACACATGACTTGAAGATTTTAGAGTAAATC
>DAIDJX010000238.1 GCA_027451165.1 Prolixibacteraceae bacterium
TGACGCCCGCAGGGCCAATGACGCCCGCAGGGCTAATGACGCCCGCAGGGCAATTGACAACATGAACCGGAAAG
This sequence comes from Prolixibacteraceae bacterium, assembly GCA_027451165.1. Lineage (GTDB taxonomy): Bacteria > Bacteroidota > Bacteroidia > Bacteroidales > Prolixibacteraceae > UBA1413. The sequence goes on from DAIDJX010000238.1 coordinate 75, forward strand.
AAAAAGTATGATTAGTGAATTAAAACTTGAAGTATGGAAAGCCAACCTGGATTTAGTCAGGTTAGGTTTGGTGATTTTTACCTGGGGAAATGTCAGTGGCATCGACCGCGCTAAAGGACTGGTTGTAATCAAGCCCAGTGGGGTTTCATACGATGACATGAAGCCGGAAGACATGGTGGTGGTGGATATGGAAGGAAAAGTCGTTGAAGGCCATCTCAAACCTTCCAGTGATACAGCCACCCACCTGGTGCTTTACAAAGCTTTCCCTGCCATTGGAGGAATCGTCCACACCCATTCCCCGCAGGCTACCGCCTGGGCGCAAGCCGGGAAAGCCATCCCTGCTCTGGGTACCACCCATGCCGATTACTTTTACGGCCCGATCCCCTGTACACGGAAACTGACCAAAGAAGAGATCACCAGGGCCTATGAAGAAGAAACCGGCAAAGTGATTGTGGAAACTTTTGCCTCCCTGGATCCTGCTGCAGTACCTGGCGTACTGGTCAACAACCACGCACCCTTTTCCTGGGGGAAGGATCCCCATGCGGCCGTCCACAATGCCAAAGTGCTGGAAGAGGTGGCCATGATGGCTTACCAAACCCTGCAGATCAATCCCTCTGCGGAAATAGACCAGTTTCTGCTGGATAAACACTATTTCCGGAAACATGGAAAAGACTCTTATTACGGCCAGTCGGAACGCTGATTCCCCCGGGGCATTTGTAAAGTGACACTATTGCGAGATTATCAGAGGATTACATGACTGTGGAAAAGGATATGACCCTGGTTAAGGCAGCCATGGAAGGGGGAGCCATCGTCCACCTTGAAGGCCTTTATTACTCCATCGGTTCGGGAATTACCGGTTGGAACCCAAATCCGAACAAGTACGCTACCGCACCCACCCTGGGAGGACCATGGACAGCATTTAAGGATATTGCACCCCCGGAAACCAGGACCTATGGATCGCAATCGACCATGCTGCTCAAAGTGGCCGGCACAAAGGATACGACGGTGATTTTCATGGGCGACATCTGGAAACCCCGCACCCAGTGGGATTCGAGGTACCTCTGGATGCCGCTGGAAATCAAAGACGGCAAGTTATGGCTCCCTGAACCAAGGCCATGGAAAATCAACATCAAAACAGGTAAGGTTACCTATAAATAGTCATTGGTCATTTGCTGCGCGTCATACTCAATGAATTGAATAATGACCAATGACCAATGACATTTTTTATCAGTCATGTACATCCTCATACGACAGTGCACCTTTGACCGAACCGGTGAAGGTATCTCCTGAATCGAGTTTGAAATCGAAATTGATCACGTATTCATTACCGTCGTTAAGGACCGTTAATATGCCGCTCACTACCCGATATCTCACGGATCCCTGCTCTTCATTAAGTAATCTGACGAAGGCATCTCCGTTTTCAATATCAAACGGGAAAGTCCCCGCTACAACAGGAAAAGAATAAGTTCCTGAAGGGAGATGATGATCCTGATCTGTTAAAATACTTACATTCAGTTCGATGCCGTTTCCGGTCATTTCGCCGGTGGTGCCGTCAATCAGGTTGCCCTGGTTACCGAGATTTATCTCCATTTTGCGGATATCCCCTGAAACCGGTCCCAGATCGGTGATAGTACCCACTTTCAGCGTTTCAGTAGCCATGACCGGATATTCCAGTGTATCGTCAGTTGAACAGGAGAAGGTTAAGAGGGAGACAACAGCCAGTAAGGCAAAGAATCCAATGCGTGACTTTGTTTTCATGATTTCTTTAATTTATTTGTTTATAATAGCTTTCATCATTTTCTCGCAATTATCTGATGCAAGATATTATAATAACAGACAAAAACATCTTTTGTTTTTGAAGTGAATTATTTCACAAATAAGTTGGTAAGGTTCTGGTCTTTTTAAAAGAGATCAGAACCTTTTTCCTCACAATATTTTTTGAAATTGTTCAGTATCGCCTGCCAGCCTTCCCGTTGCATGGTGAGGGAATGTGTATTTTCAGCTTCGAATGATTCGAGAATCATGGTTTTGTCACCGGCTGAAGTGAATGTGATTGTACATTTCCTGTCATCGCCCATGGTATAAGTAATTTGGCTGTGTGTTTCCACCTGATCGTAAATCCCCCGGAAATCAAAACCTATGGAACCGTCCCTGGCTTCCATCCTGGTTGAAAATTTTCCGCCTGCTTTCAGGTCATTTTCTGCCCTGGGTGCATGCCAGTTGTCGGAAGCAAAAGTCCAGTTCACGATATGTTCAGGGGAGGTCCATTTCTCCCAAACCTCCTCCACCGGCTTTTTCACTTCTGTTTTTATGGTGATCCTGAAGTTTTCTGCCAGCTCTTTTACTTTTGAAAGCCCTTTGGGAAATGTCTCTTCAAAGTAGGGGAGGTGGGTATCATCGATATCCATCAGGACATTCAGGACAGTGGTGACCCGGGAGGCATCCGGTTTCGACAGGGAATAATATTCCCGGGCACCGGACCAGGAGCCGTTTTTTTCATCAACAGGCTGTTCTTCATAATCCTTTATTTCCCCGATGTGCCTGAAATACATATGCTCATTCGGTTTGTTCGCTTCCAGCAAGCTGTACATACCCTCGCCGTTTGGGGCCAGAAAGTGAACCCTTCCACCTTCCTTCCAGTCGGTCACCATATACGACCCTTCACAGAAAACGCTGGTCCACTGACGGTAATGATGGTCATCCCAAAGGACAAACCAGATTTTTTCAGGATTGGCATTTATTTCGATGGAAAATTCTTTTGTAGTCATGGGACATTTTTAAATACTTAACGCTGAAGTAGAGAGAAGGTTCATTAATTGAGCACCCGGAATTTAATAAGGAAAAATCTCCGCAACTCTTAAAAATAATGTTGACTCTGTTAACTTTGCCCTTATCGTCAAAAAATGGACAGCGAATCACTATGAAAACCATCTTTCTTGCCCTATTCTTCCTTTTTCTTCACCTTATCTCAGGAAATGCACAGAACAGTCAGCCTTTTCATAAAGAGGTCAAACTCCATCCCCCGGGTAATCAGTCCGGTTTCCGGCAATGGGCGCTTACCCCGCCAATGGGCTGGAACAGTTGGGACTGTTATGGGCCCACGGTGACGGAGCAGGAAGTGAAGGCCAACGCTGATTTTATGGCCAAACACCTGAAAAAATACGGCTGGAAGTATGTCGTAGTAGATATCCGCTGGTATGTGGAGAACGACAAAGCCGGCGGGTACAACCAGACGGATCCCCGGTTTGTTCTTGATGAATGGGGCCGGTACCTGCCTGCTGTGAACCGTTTCCCTTCTGCAGCAAATGGGAATGGATTCAAGCCTCTGGCAGATTACATCCATTCCAAAGGATTGAAATTCGGGATACACGTCATGAGGGGAATTCCGGGGGAAGCAGTCCGGAAAAAATTACCGGTAAAAGGGGCGCCCGGGATTACTGCCGATCAGCTTTTTTCCAGGGATCTTCAGTGTAAGTGGCTGAGAGACAATTACACCATTGTGTCCGGAAAATCCGGGGCGCAAGAGTACTACAACTCGATACTGGATCTCTATGCTTCCTGGGGAGTCGATTTTATCAAGGTGGATGACCTGTCGAAGCCTTACCATACCGGGGAGATTGAAATGTTGCGCAAAGCCATCGACCAGGCGGGACGGCCCATCGTTCTTAGCACCTCGCCCGGAGAAACCCCGGTTGACCAGGCCGGCCATGTGAGTAAACATGCCAATATGTGGCGGATGGTGGACGATGTCTGGGATGTCTGGCGGGATATCCCGCACCTGATGAAGGTGGCTCAGGGCTGGTACCCCTTTATTTCACCGGGAACCTGGCCCGATTGCGACATGATCCCCCTGGGGCACATATCCATCCGGGGTGAAAGGGGAGAACCCCGAATGACCCGGCTGACCAATAATGAACAGGTACTACTGATGACTTTTTTCACCATTTTCCGCTCACCCCTGATGTTTGGCGGCGACCTGCCCACCAGCGATGTAAGCACCATTTCGCTGCTGACCAATAAAGAAGTTTTGAGGATGCACCGGGAATCGACCGCAGTCAGACAATTGTTCCAGGAAGGGGGAAAAGTAGCGGTAACCTCCCGGAATGAAAGGACCGGAGAGGTCTACCTTGCATTGTTTAACCTGCACGACAGGGAAAATCAGGAAATCAGAGTTAACCTGGCCGAATTGGGAATCCCCGGCTCCTGCTCGGTCACTGAAATGTGGAATAACGAAAAACAGGACAAAGTTGCCGGTCACCTGACCAGGTCACTGAGCCCCCACAGTTCTGTGCTGCTGAAACTTAAACCAAGGTAATTTCCTTCAGTGCAGCCGGCAAATCACTGAAGCGGAATTCATAACCGGTCTCCTGTATTTTTTCCGCGGAAACCCGGCTCCCTTCCAGCAGGAGGGAGGCCATTTCACCCAGTACGGCTTTCAATACAAAAGAGGGAACAGGAAAAGGCAGAAATGGCCGTTTCATGGCATGTGCTGCTTCTTTCATGAATTCCTTCATGGTTACCGGTCCCGGGGCAACGGCATTGAAAGCTCCTGAAAAGGAATCATCTTCCAGCGCCCTGACATATATGCCGCATAAGTCCTCCAAATGGATCCAGGGCAGCCATTGTTTCCCGCTTCCCGGCACCGGGCAAATCCCGAACTTCAAAGAGGCAGTCATTTTGGGCAAAGCTCCACCCTCCCCCGAAAGTACGATCCCTGTTCTGATTTTCACTACCCTGACACCTGTATCGGCGAACCGGTCGGCGGCTTCCTCCCACAACCGGCAGGTGGTTCCCAGAAAATCATCTGACGGAAGATCATCTTCCCTGAAAACATGGTTGGAAGTGACTGCTCCGTAATACCCTGTTGCAGAGGATGAAATAAAGGATTTTAAAGGAATTCCCAGTCGTTTGACTTCCTGAAAGAGCAATTTGGCCGTATTGACCCGGCTGTCAATGATGTTCTGCATGCGTTGGACTGTCCAGCGCTGATCGCCGATTCCCGCTCCGGCCAGGTGGATGATGGTAGTGACTCCGTTTAAAGCTTGGGGATCAATCTCTCCTTTTTCCGGATTCCAGCGATAAACCGGGAATTCAGCTCCTTTTTTCAGATTCCGGCTGAGCAGGCGAACTGAATACCCCTTCTCTTTCAGCATTTTACAAAGCGAAGAGCTGATCAGCCCCGTCCCGGTAACAAGTATATTCATTCCTGAGTCCACCTTTTTTGATGTAATTTCGGATTTCGGATGTACGATTTCGGATTTGCCTGCGGACTCTCCTGCCTTTAAATCCGAAATCGTACATCCGAAATCCGAAATCTTTTTACTCG
>DAIDJX010000239.1 GCA_027451165.1 Prolixibacteraceae bacterium
GTGTGGTACCGGTTTTCCCTGCAATCTCTCCGGGAACCTTGAACCTTGTCCGGAGTGCAGCGCCTGTTCCTTCCTCCACGACAGCGCGCATCATTTCGGTGACGATCCTGCAGTTCTCCGGGTCAACACCGGAATCTTCCGGTTCGGGAGGCAGGAATTTTTCCAGGTTGACTCCCCTGTTGTTGTCAATTCTTTTCAAGGTCCATGGCTCCACTTTCCGGCCTGAACTGACCAGCGCCGCATATACCGGCACCATGGCTCTCAGGGAGATGGAAGCAGTTCCCAACGCCAGGGAAGGGACTTCTGGCAGATCAGCCTCAATGCCCAGCTTGCGCGCTGTTGACACCACTTCACCGGCTCCTGTCTGCATCATGATTTCTACGGAAACGGTGTTGATGGAATGGGCCAGCGCTGCTTTCATGGAATAATAGCCGGAATAGTCATCCGAAGCATTGGCAGGTGACCAGTTGTCGTATTCTTTGTAAACTTTTTGCTCACTGGAATAATGTTTCAGGGGACTAAGGCCTTCTTCCAGTGCAGCCAGGAAAACAACCGGTTTGAAGGTTGAACCGATCTGCCTTGAAGCCAGGCAATAATCGTATTTGAAAAACCGGAAATCAATGCCCCCGACCCAGGCTTTTATGGCGCCCGTATTATTGTCTATGACCAACATTCCGGCATTGAGCATGGAAAGATAGTGTTTCAGGGAATCCATTGGGGTTGTCTTCACTGATTTCAATCCATCCCAGGTGAAAAGTGAAGTCTGAACTGGTTTAGAAAACTCCTTCATGATTTCCTTATGGCTTTTACCCGCTGCTTTCCCGTTTTTATAGCGGTCGGTGCGTTTCACTGCCCTTTCCAGGATGGAGGGATCTGCCGACCAGGGCTTTGCACTTTTCCACTGGGCATCAAATACCGACTGAACATTTTTCATATGCACTTTCATCGCCCCGGTGGCATACTGCTGGAGCTGATAATCAACCGTTGTATAAATTTTCAGACCATCGGTATACAGGTTGTAGGGATCGCCGTTTTCCTTGTGGTGGTCACGGCACCATTGCAATAAGGTAGGGCGCAAATATTCCAGAAAATAGGGTGCTGGACCCTGGTTGTAGGTGATCAGACTGTATTTCAGCCCAAGGGGAGCTTTTTTAAATTTCACGCCCTGATCCGGTGTCAGGAACTTATTTTTCACCATCAGGTCGATCACCACATTTCTCCTTTCCAGCGAGCGGTCGGGATGAAGCCGGGGATTGAACGACTGGTTGGCCTTCAACATGCCCACCAACACGGCTGATTCAGGCACAGTGAGATCTTTCGGAAGCTTGCTGAAATAACGTTCAGCAGCCACTTCTATTCCGTAGATATTTTCGCCGAAAGGAACGGTGTTCAGGTAAAGGGTGATGATCTCCTCCTTGGAATAGATGCGCTCAAGCCGGTAAGCTATAATCGCTTCCCTGATCTTGCTCACCGGCAGTGTCATTACCCCCAGGTGGTTGCGTGGAAAAGTATTCTTGGCAATTTGCTGACTGAGGGTACTACCCCCTCCTGCACTCCTGTCGCCCAACAAAAGGGTCTTAAAAAAGACGCGCATCAGGGCAACCTCATCAATTCCCCGGTGTTTGAAAAAACGGGCATCTTCGGTGGCAATCAGGGCGTTGACCAGATTTTTAGACAGTTCACGGTAAGTAACATTGCTTCTGTTTTCCACATAATACCGCCCCAGGATTTTTCCGTCGGAAGAAATAATTTCGCTGGCCTGTGGGGTTTTGTACCGGACCAGCTCTTCTTCGGAAGGAACTTTACCCAGGAAACCAAGATAGGTTACGAAGAAAAGGAGAAAAAACAGGATGGCCAGAATTGAAAGCCCGTAAAAACTCCACTTCAGCCACGAAGGCCAACGGCCCCTCCGGGAGGCTCTGCCTTTCGGTCGGTTCATTTTTGCAATCTTACGGGCTCTCATTCCCAACGATTAATTCATCGGTTTCCCATCTATATGAAATCCAAAATACTTTTTCAGAAAATCGATGGAAAATTTCTTGGCAATGATCTTTTTGTCTGCATCCAGGAGAAAAACCGCCGGGGTAGTCCTTGTGTCATAAATGATCTTAAACCGCGACTGGTGGAATTCATCCCAAACGTTGATCCAGTCGGTCATGTGATGCTGGTCGATGAAATCGGTCCACTCCTTCCTGTTGTTCTGGTTGTAAATGGCGACAACATCCAATCCTTTGTCGCGGTATGGGAGGAAAATGTCATTATACAATTTGGGTACGAATTCCTTGCAATGCGAACAGGTGGGCTCGTAAAAAACCAGGATGGTATATTTCTTTTTTCCCTGGGTCAGGAAATAGGGTAAACCGTCGAGGGTCTCCATCCTCAGGTTTCTGGCTTGCATACCGATCAGATTATTTTCCAGGAAGATCACATTTTCCCTGATCACAGCATTGGAGGCAGAATCCACCCAGTTGGCTTGCCCTGACAGGTAATATTCACGGGCAATATCCACAAAAAGGGCATCCATCCCCATTATATTACTATTGAGCGACTTGTTGAGCAGATAGGAAGCGACATAACGGAACATCAGCGGTTCAGACTGCGCTTTCCTGATCAGTTTAAAGGCATAGGGTTTTACAGAATCGTATAACTGGAGCAAAACTTTATCGAAGTAAGCTTCGAGTTTTGGTTTCAAAAGAGGGGTATAAATAAACCGCTTATCGGTAATGTCAAAATGGTCAAAATAATGGTCTTTTCTGAAATTATACTGGTAAGTCCATTTCAGGGAATCGTTGGCTTTATAAGCTTCCGGAATATCATCCAATTTCACATCTTCCACATAGTTGGCCATCAGAAAAACGGCCAGCATAGTCCCGGGAAATTCCGCAGATTTTTGTTTCCAGTACTGATGAACCTGATTGGTAAGGTCGATAATTTGTTTGGTGATCTGGTCTTTTTCTTCCTTACCGGCTTTTTGAAATACCGAATCCAGAACCGACAGTTTTTTTTGTTGCTGTTGCAACCAATGGGTATATTTCAGAAATTCAACACTTTCAACAGCATCTTTGATTTGCAGATGGTCCAATCCAAAATCCGGATTGGTGATTTCCATCGTCTGATCTTTCCCCAGCAACACGTCGAAGTGACGGTTGGCGTTCATGTATATTTTGTACAAGCCCTCAGGCAGAAGGGTATCACCTTCAAAAACCCCAAAGCCCCTTGAATCCATCAAAAGGGTATCCTTTATATAAACGTTGGTATCATAGTAATGGGTGAGGTACACGCTGGAATCGGCTGCTGAGGTGAGTTTCAGTTTAATTTTATATCCTTCGGCCATTAAAGTAGTACATCCTGAGATTAACATCATAGCCACCAAAAAAATTCTTCTTCTCATAACCATCTGTTTGAAATACCGCTTGATCTGACAAAAATAACGCCAGTTTTGTGAATTCATGATATTATCAAGCCTGAATCTGGAAAAATTGACGTTTAACATTTACTTTTGATCCAGAAAGTACCATTATGATCTCTGTTTGCATTCCGGTATACAATGTGGATGTCAATGGGCTGGCTGCCCAATTGTCAGACGAAATCCAGACACTGGGCGTACCGGCCGAAGCCATATTCATGGACGACGGATCTTCAGGGGAAATACTTATCCTCAACAGAGAAATCAATAACCTTCCAGGCATTTGTTATGTGGAGACCTTTGAAAACACAGGAAGGGCCGCCATAAGAAACAAGTTGGGAAGAAGAGCTGTTTTTCCATGGCTGCTGTTCCTTGATGCAGATTCTCTTCTTCCGGAGAAAGGTTTTCTGCTGCGTTACATGGCTGCAATGGCAGAGAATACGGTGGTTTGCGGAGGTACCTGCTATCACAGGGTCCCACCTGCAGATCAATTACAGAGGTTGCGCTGGAAATACGGGATCCACCGGGAACAGCTCACCGCCCAAATCAGAAGCAAAAGGAGCAGTTATGCCATCACTTCCAATAATTTTCTGCTACCCCGTGACATTTTTCTGGGAACCGGCTTCAGAGAGGAGATCAAAGGGTATGGCCATGAAGATACAGTACTGGGCTTTGACCTCAACAAGAAGGGCATTATTATTAAGCACATTGATAACCCGGTCATCCATACCGGTTTGGAAAGCTCAGCGGAATACCTGGGTAAAACGCGTTCTGCCTTACGCAACTTGTTATTTATTCAGGACTTATTGGCCAGCGACAAGGAGTTTATACGCTCTTCCGGCTTGCTCCGGCAACTTCAAGGGCTGGAATCAGTTAAGCTGATTCGACCCGCTGCTTTCGTTTTCAGGTTAACCGAACACCAGCTGGTAAAAAACCTGACTGGCCCTCATCCTTCGCTTGTATTATTTGACCTTTACCGGCTTGGGTACCTTTGCCAAAGTAGAAAATCCTGTAAGGGGAAATGATGGTCCAGGGTATTCTTTCCAAAGGATTGTAAAGAGTTTAGAGAACAATGGGGCTGTTGAGACAAACAGGTATCACTATCTGTTACGTCTCTCCCTCTCTTTAGGCTCTTAATTCTTTTATGTCCCCAATTCTTTTTTCGCCTGTTCCCAGATAATATCCATTTCCGCCAGCGTCATTTTTTTCAGGTCACGGCCTTTTTGGAGGGTTTCATTTTCCAGGTAGTTGAAGCGCCTGATGAACTTAAGGTTGGTGCGTTCCAGGGCGGCTTCCGGATCCACCCCATACAAACGGGCGGCATTAACCATGGCAAAAAAGAGGTCGCCGAATTCCGATTCAATCTTATCCTGGTCAACTTTTCCAATTTCTTCAGCCAGTTCTGAAATTTCCTCCTGAACTTTCTCCCAGACCTGTTCTTTGTATTCCCAGTCAAAACCGACTCCGCTGGCTTTTTCCTGAATGCGGTTGGCTTTCACCAGGGCCGGCATATCCACCGGGACGCCTTCCAGCACCCTGTTTTTACGGCCTTTTTCCTTAAGCTTCAGAGATTCCCAGTTCTCGATCACCTCACGGGCGCCGGATACCTGGGTATCTCCAAAAACATGGGGATGACGGTACAACAGTTTTTCATTGATGTGCCGGATCACCTCTTCCATGGAAAAAGCATTCTTTTCGGATCCGATCTTTGCATAAAAAACAATGTGCATGATCAGATCGCCCAGCTCTTTCATGATTTCCTGCGGGTCATTTTTCAAAATGGCATCCCCCAGTTCATAAGTCTCTTCGATGGTGAGTTTTCTCAGCGACTCAAAGGTCTGCTCCCTGTCCCACGGGCATTTCTCCCGGAGTTCATCCATGATCTCCAGGAGGCGCCGGAATTCAGCTAATGTATTTTCAAGTGACATAATTGGTTTCAGGTTTCAGGTTTCAGGTTTCAGGTTTCAGGTTTCAGGTTTCA
>DAIDJX010000240.1 GCA_027451165.1 Prolixibacteraceae bacterium
AATATTAAATGCAACGCTAATGGGTTATGTATAAACACAAAAAGGTAAGGATGAACAATCCCTACCTTCCCGATCCGGAATATTCACCGGTAGATTATCTCTTATGACGGGGTTCGTCAGAAACGCTCAGTTTTTTTCTTCCTTTGGCACGACGGGCTTTCAAAACCTTGCGGCCATTGGCAGTTGACATTCTTTCACGGAATCCGTGTTTGTTTTTTCTCTTTCTGTTCGACGGCTGAAATGTCCTCTTCATCGTATTATTATTTTCTGAATTTTACTCTCTCAAATTTCGGACTGCAAAAATAGAAATAATTTTATTAATAAAATCATTTTCATACTTTAGAAATGAGATTTAATAGTTACACGGGGTTTCACAGCGTACACACAGCCCCGATAGCTATCGGGGTCACAGTACTAAGTGTTTTCCTATGAGGATTTTACGTGAAAGCGGAACCCGATTCCATGCAGGTTGACGATCCTGATCTCCGGGTCCAGGCTGAAATATTTCCGGAGCCTCGAAATAAAAACATCGAGGCTACGACCCAGAAAATAGTCGTTGGTACCCCAAACCGAAACCAGGATTTCATCGCGGGTAAGCACTTTATTGGGGTGGGCAGCCAGAAACTTGATAAGTTCAGCTTCTTTTAGCGTCAGTCTTCGCTGATAATCACCACAGGACAGCAACAGATCCTGTTCCAGAAAACTGTATTTTCCGATGGCCAGACTATCTGCCGGGGCAGAATTCTTAGGTACGCGGACAGCTCCGCTCCTGCGCAGGAAGATCTTGATTTTCAGCAGGAGTTCTTCCATGCTGAAGGGTTTGGTGATGTAATCATCGCCACCCAGCGTCAGACCGGTTATTTTATCTTCATTCATGGAGCGGGCAGTCAGAAAAAGTACCGGAACCTGCTCATTCACTTTCCTGATTTCCCGGGCAACGGTAAATCCATCCATTTTGGGAAGCATGACATCCAGAATGATCAGATCATAATTTCCAGCGTTAAAAAGCCTCATGGCTGCTTCACCATCCTCTGCAATATCCACCTGGTACTGTTCAATTTCCAGATTGTCGCGGACAATGAAGCGTAAGGCCGCATCGTCTTCAACCAGCAGAATTTTATAAGCTTGTTCATTCATTTTTTCATCGGGATTATCAGAGTAAAGATACTTCCTCCGGTTTCGTTGTCTTCCACTTTTATTTTCCACCGGTGGGCATCAACTATCCTTTTCACATAATCCAGTCCCAGGCCAAATCCCTTTACGTCATGGATATTGCCGGTGGGGATCCTGTAAAATTTCCGGAATATCTTTCTCCTTTCTTCCGGGGGAATGCCGATGCCGTTATCCTGAAAATGCAGGTGGAGTTTTTTCCTTCGCTTCTCCGGAATCACCCGGATTTCGGGTGACCGTTTGCAATATTTTACTGCATTCTCCAAAATGTTCTGTATGGTGTTGTTCAGGTGGAATTCATCCACTTCAGCCAAAAATCCGTGACTGGCCTCAACAATGGTGATATTGGCATCCTTGCCGAGTTCCGACTCTTTGAATTGGCCAACGCATTTCTTGGTAAAATCCATCAGGTCAATTGTCCGTAAATTTAGTTGCAGCCTTTTTTTATCCAGCGTGGAGAGGTTCAGAACTTTTTCCACATTCTTTGCCAATCGTGCGCTCTGTTCGTTAATGATGCGCACATATTCAAAGAGACGGGCTGGGTTATCCATGATCTTGCGGTCACTGAGGACATGAGCGGATAAACTGATGGAAGAAATCGGGGTTTTCAGCTCATGGGTAAGGTTGTTGATAAAAACCTTCTGGATATTGGAAAGTTGCCGTTGCCGGATAATTACCCAAAGGGAGTATCCAAAAAATACGAGAACGATCAGTAGAAGGCCGCTTATAAAGTACCAGCTTTGCATTCTGTAGTGGAGGTATGGCAAGGGCTTGGGAAAGTTGACGGCGAAATACCTCGTATACCGGGAGCTGAGGGGAAACTCAGCAAGCAAAACCTGGTCACAGGAATCATTTTTTGCACAAACATATTCACGGAACACCATCTCCCCCTTTTCCGGATCAAAAATAGCATATTCAAAATCGAGCATGATGGAATGGCGCTTGAACTGTTCTTTAAGCTGAGATCTTAATAGTTCAGGATCAATAACATAATTGACATTCACCAGATAATAATGGCTGTTCAGTTGTTCCACCGGGTCAATATAGTCAAACCTGGAAGTCTGTCCTGCCGCTTCCAGCAATTGCCAGGCTACTTCCCTCAAGGCAACCGTCGTATTTTCCTGAAGTTCTTTTTCCGTGATATCAAAAATGTTTTTCAGAAAAGCGAATTGAACCATAAATATCCCTGCAACCGACAGCAGTGCCAGCACGATGATTAACCTCAGGGCATATCTTTTCATGGTCAGAATGAATTTTTCAGCTAAGCTATCTATTTTTTTGGAATGGAAAAATCCTGTTTAACAAATCATTAACAATAAATTGAAGTTGATTAACAAATGAGGAGCTATGCTGTTTATACCTTTGCGACAAGTAATAAAACATCACTCATTTAATCATAACAGTATGAAAAGGTTTTCTAAGATTTTGGCGATGGTGGCACTGGCATTTCTCTATTCCTCAATGGGGATTGCCCAGCCCAAGATTGCTTTTGACAAGTTGACGCATGATTTCGGCAGTTTTAAGGAGTCTGCCGGTCCGCAAACCGTCACTTTTGAATTCACAAACAAGGGAAATGCACCGCTGATCCTGAATGCGGTAAATGCTTCCTGTGGATGTACCTCTCCGGAATGGACCCGTCAACCTGTGGTACCCAATGCCAAAGGGATGATTAAGGTAACCTACAATCCTGCCAACCGTCCGGGTTCTTTTGCCAAGACTGTCACGGTAATGAGTAATGCAGAAAACAACAATGTGGTTCTGACTATTTCAGGTAAAGTAGAGGAAAAGGAAAAAACCATTGCTGAACTTTACCCGAGGGAAATCGGTCCGCTACGGGCAGAGATCAACCACATCAGTTTTCCGACCATCAAAAACAATGAAGTTAAAACAGAGTCAATGGTTTTGATCAACGACACTGACAAACCCATTTCCATTGCTGTAAAAAATCTGCCTTCCTTTATAAAAGCAGCTGTCGATCCTGCCATTATCCCTGCAAAAACAAACGGGGAACCTGGCAGAAGCAAACTTACCGTTGTTTTTGATGCCAAAGCTGCAAATTCCTATGGGTTTATTATCAACAGGATGTACCTTGCTTTTGATGGGGTGAATGACTATAACAATTCCATCGGTATTAGTGCAACCATTGAAGAAGATTTTTCCGGACTGACTCCGGCTGAGTTGGCCAATGCTCCGGTTGCTACCTTTAATACCGACAATTATGATTTTGGTGACATTCAGCAGGGAGCCAAGAAAGAGTTTGATTTTGAACTTTCCAATACCGGTAAACGGGATTTGATGATCAGGGATATCAGGGCCAGCTGCGGATGTACCACGGTAAACCCGGAAAAGAAGATGATTGGCCCCGGTGAAAAAGTACCGGTGAAAGTAATGTTTGATTCTTCCGGAAAGAAAGGCCGCCAAAGCAAAACCGTTACTGTGATCACCAACGATCCGAAGAATCCGACGATTGTCCTGAGGATTTCCTCGAACATCCTGTAATTTAAACTTAACCGCAAGGGGCCTGAAGAAGGAAAGAGGTTACCCATGCAGAAAGGTTCCGATCCGCCAGCTGGCGGATCGGAACCTTTTTTTTTTTCTTCTGAGGTTGTTAACTTCGCATCAGGAATACAAATATGAAAGAGAAGGAACACCATATTGAAAATGAAGCGGGATTTAAAGCTTTGAAGGTCAATGAAGGAATTGAGCAACCCCCGTCGGTACATCCGGAAGCGGTGCGCCGTTTCCTTCAGAAGAAGAAAAAAGATTATAGCCCGGAACAGCTGACAGCAGGCATCCTGCAGGGAGACATCACATTGCTCAGCAAAGCGGTAACCCTGGTGGAAAGTTCGAAACCGGAACATCAAAAGGAGGCCGCCGGGATCATACGGAATTGCCTGCCCTACAGTGGAAAATCAGTCCGGATTGGAATCACCGGAGTTCCCGGAGCCGGTAAAAGCACTTTTATTGAGGCGCTGGGGACAAAGCTGACCAGCGAGGGGCACAAGCTGGCAGTGCTGGCCATTGATCCGAGCAGTGAACGCTCCAAAGGAAGCATTCTGGGCGATAAAACAAGGATGGAGGCGCTGGCCGGAGAAAAGAACGCATACATCAGGCCCAGTCCGTCCGCCGGTTCCCTGGGCGGGGTGGCCCGGAAAACACGGGAGACGGTGATCCTTTGCGAAGCTGCCGGCTTCGACACCATTTTTATCGAAACAGTCGGGGTGGGGCAGAGCGAAACAGCAGTTCACTCCATGACCGATTTCTTTTTGTTGCTGATGATTTCCGGGGCAGGCGACGAACTGCAGGGGATCAAGCGGGGAATTATGGAAATGGCTGATCTGGTGGCCATCAACAAAGCCGACGGGAACAACAGGGAAAGAGCCGGATTGGCCCGGCTGAACTTTCAGAATGCCCTGCACCTGTTCCCGGCCAGGGATTCCGGCTGGGACCCGAAGGTACTGACTTGTTCGGCGATCGAAAAAAGCGGCATCAATGAGATCTGGAGCGCCATTACCGAATACCTGGCGCTGACCAGGAACAACGGTTTTTTTCAGAAGAATCGAAACCAGCAATCCAGCTACTGGATGTATGAAACCATAGATGAGCAACTAAGACAACACTTTTACCACCAGCCGGGCCTGAAAGCAAGGGTTGCGGATCTGGAAAAACAGGTGATCCGGGAGGAAATCAGCTCCTTTGAGGCGGCACAGCAAGTGCTGGAAATCTATTTTGGCCGGCTTATCTGATTTAAGCACAGAAATTCCATTATCCCCTCCGCAGCAACCCGTCCCGCCTGAATGGCATGTACCACCAGGGAGGCGCCTCTTTCCACATCGCCGGCGGCAAATACTTTTTCTACTGAAGTCATCTTGTTCCGGCCGGTCTTTACGTTGCCCCGCTGATCAAATTCGACACCGAGATCCTCCAGTATACCGTTGTGTACCGGCTGGGTGAAACCCATGGAAAGCAGAGCCAGCTCCACATTAATGATTTCCAAAGTTCCTGGAATCTCTTCCATCTGCCAGCGGCCTTTGTCATCCTGTTTCCAGCTGACCTGGACAATTTCGGCCTGCTTAAGCACCCCGTTTTCACCGATGAATCTTTTGGTGGAGAGGCTCCA
>DAIDJX010000241.1 GCA_027451165.1 Prolixibacteraceae bacterium
AGTGACCATAATCGGTAATCAGTGATCGGTAATCGGTAAAATCCACCGTGTAACCCTGTGTCTCCGCCAGCTGGCTGACTGTGTAACACTGTGAAACTTAAAGGGTAATCGGTGAGCGGTAAATTAAATCCGAAATTGTACATCCGAAATCCGAAATTGAGTTAAATCCGAAATCGTACATCCGAAATTATAGGTTGCTGATGAGAACCCGTCCCTTCATTTCCTGCGGTACCGGCAAGCCCATGATGGTCAGCATGGTAGGCGCAACATCGGCCAGAACACCGTCAATCAGGCTGACATCTTTCCGGTCGCCCACATAAATGCATGGTACCGGATTCAATGAATGGGCTGTATTGGCAGAACCATCTTCGTTCACGGCATAATCGGCATTGCCATGGTCAGCGATGATCATCACTTCATAACCGTTTCCCCGGGCAGCTTCCACCACTTCTTTCACGCACTGGTCAACTGCTGCGATGGCTTTCCAGATGGCATCATAAATTCCGGTATGACCGACCATATCCCCGTTGGCAAAATTGAGAACTACCAGATCAGCCGACTGCCGTTTCAATTCGGCGACAATAGCCTCCTTTACCTGGGGTGCCGACATTTCCGGCTGGAAGTCATAGGTAGGTACTTTAGGCGACTGGATCAATATTCTGCTTTCGCCCGGGAATTCAGCTTCCCTGCCCCCACTGAAAAAGAAGGTTACATGGGCATATTTTTCCGTTTCCGCAATTCTGATCTGCCTTAGACCGGCATTGGCAACCACTTCTCCCATGGTATTGCTGACGTTATCCTTGTCGAAAATCACATGGATACCCTGAAAATCAGCTTTATAGCTGGTCATGGTATACCATTGAAGGGGCATGGTGTGCATCCCGAATTCAGGCAAATCCTTTTGGGTGAAGGCGATGGTCGTTTGTCTGAGCCTGTCGGTCCTGAAGTTAAAACAGATAACGACATCATTTTCTTCAATCAGCGCCAGCGGGTTGCCGTCTTCACCGGTCACCACAACCGGCTTGATAAACTCATCGGTTACGCCCTCCTCATAACTTTCCCGGATGGCAGCTAACAAATCGGTAGATTTTTTACCGGCACCTTTGGTATAAAGGTCATAGGCCAGCTTCATCCGTTCCCAGTTTTTATCCCTGTCCATTCCGTAATAGCGGCCGACCAGGGAAGCAAATTTACCGTTTGTACCTTTCAGGTTTTCCAGATCTTCCTGAACGAAACCGTAGCCTGAACGGGGATCGGTATCCCGGCCATCGGTAAGGCCATGAATAAAGATTTTATCTACCCCCATGTCGGTGCCAATGCGGCAGAGAGCAACCATATGCGAACTGAGGGCATGAACGCCGCCCGGGCCGATCAACCCGATCAGGTGAACCTTTTTGTTGTTTTCCCTGGCATAGGTGAATGCACCGACGAGCTGGGGATTCTCCCAAAGTTCACGGTCCTCTATGGCTTTGGTTATCCTGACCATATCCTGGTAAATGATCCTTCCGGCGCCTATGTTCAGGTGCCCTACTTCGGAATTTCCCATTTGCCCATCGGGTAAACCCACATTGCGGCCACAAGTCATCAGACGGGAATGGGGCGAAGAACTCATCAATGAGTCCATAAATGGTGTTGGAGCCTGAGCAATAATGTCACTTTTACTACCGTCACCAATTCCCCAACCATCAAGTATGATCAGGATAGCTTTCTTATAATTTGTCATTTATTCCTTTTCCAATTGGTTATTCTTCATCGTCGTCAGCCTCTTCAGGCTGATCATATTCATCTTCTTCCTCATCGGCTGTGTATTCCAGGTCGGCATATTTGTCTTCGTATTCTTCCCGGACATGATCTTTGAGGAATCCGTCGTCATCGTAATCATCGTCATCTTCAATGATCCTTTCCGCTTCACTCAATGTCATCCGGATGAGGTAATATCTGTCTTCCGTTTCAAAAGGAAGCGCACTTACATTTTTGCCATCTTTATCAAAATAGTAAAGGAGGTGATCACTGAAACCGGTCGGATAAACCAGTTTGATCTGCTCCTGAATGGCGGGGTCCAGTTTGTCGTAATCCTTGATAACCCTAGGTTTGTTTTGATTCATGAAATTGTGTTATTTCGAAATTATACCAAAAAATTTCCAAAACTATGTCTGTTCAATGACGGGTTGAAAATAGAAACTTTTTTATAATTATACCACTCCGGAAAAAAAAGGAAACTTATTTTTTACTTACGGCTGATATAAACTTAAAACTGCAACCTGTAATCACCGGCACCCGAACAGGGAGAACGTTCCTGAAGCAGATTTCCCCGGGAAAACCTTTACTCCGGACTATTTGTCTATCAGTATTTTAGAGGCTAACCTGCCGGAAGAAGAACTCAACACAATAAAATACGTTCCATCCGGAATGCCGGGAAAGTTCCATTCTACGGGACCATTCACCCTTTCTGCAATCCGGCGCGTCAGCACTGTTTGCCCCTTTATGGTCAGCATTTTCAATGTGAAGGGAGGCATCCAGGTAGCAGGCCAGGAAACTGTAACCCAGTCGGAAGCAGGATTGGGGAAAACTTCCAAAACACCAGCTTCCGGCATTTTTACTTTTCCGGCTGCAGTCATTGATTTACTATTCAGCAGAAGAGTAGTTACAGAGAGGGGTGGAAGTGTCAGGTTGATTTCCTTTCCTTCCGGAACGACCACTCCGCTTTTCAGGGCGTTGTTGGTGTGCGACTTAAAAGTTTCAGCCGTGGGCAGGGAGTTTATCCGGAAATAGGATGCTGAATCTTCAGACAAGTTAAAATTATTGATCGTCAACCGGATATCTTTAGATGTGCTCTGTGAGCGGTTGACCAGCGCAACCGTCAATGAATCCCCCGCAGCATTCAGCGTGGGATAAGCCGATACATTCATTTCATCGGTTGAGGTTCCCGGAATGTATTTTTCCTGATTGTACCTGCTGAACAGGTGCAATACCTCATACATTCCTGGTGCCCACCCCCAGGGCGTAAAGATTTCCACACCCTGCCTGGCAAATTCGCCCAGATTCGAAGCATACCAGACCGCCCTGATGTTAGGATCAGAAGATTTGATATCGGTTTCTGTCACAGCGAAAGTGACCCCGTGATCGGGCCCCAGGTATTTTACCAGCCAGTCCTGGCACCTTCCGAAAATATATTCTTTGTTGATACCGGTATCCCAGCCACCAATCCTGTGCACCCCATTGTTCCCGGGATAGACATAGTTCCTGTCAAACCACACGCGGTGTAGCTGCACAATATCTGAAGTGCTGGTTTCACCTGGATAAAAATGGATATCCAGAACATCCAGCAATCTTACGCCGGAGGCCTTTTGCTCATCAGCAATCCGTTTGATAAAAAACTCCAGCCAGACATAGTTTTTCCCGCCATAGGAGATCCAGTTACCATTCCAGTTGTACCATTGCCATTCATTGGCCGGGACAGGCCCCACCAGTTTGATGCCAGGGAAAAGGGCCCTTGCCTTTTTTGCAGTAGCAAACCACCGTTGCATAAAGGTATCAGCAGGCATTTGCACCGGCATCACATCATCATGTGTGCCACTCCAGATTTCCGGCTCATTGTCCATGCTCCAGTAAGGAAGTCTGTTTTTATCGTAACCCAGTCCGCCTGTTCCGAACCACTTGTTCAATATGCCAACCACTGAATCAGGAGGCCAGTCCTGGGTATAGAGCGCTGGATTTCCTTCTTTCAGCGCCTTTGAACCACCGGCAGTATTTGCAGTACCTCCGCCGGCAAGGTTCTGGTTGACACCCTCCCACCATTTGGAATTGTTGTAGCTCCAGTCATTGAAATTATTCGAAGTATTGGCTGCTGCTTTTCCAATCAGGGGGAGCGTCCACATGCCAGTGGCACGGGGGAGATTAGCCAGCAGCGTACCTGCTGCATAATCCCAATCGTGTTTGTATACGTTGTTGTACCAGTCGGGATGACTGGTCAGTTTTTTTCTCCAGTTGTATTTGGTGGAATTGTTTCCGCCACTTTCTCTCAACATGGTAATCCCGGCATCCCTCAGAAACTGCCACTGCGATGGGGCCAGTGGAGAGGCAGGATTATCGCTTAAATTGTTGTTCTTACCATATATGTAAGGAGAAACCGGTTTGGATGCTGAAGCAGCATCAATGGTAATCTGCACCGGCGTCTGGGCAGAAAGGAGGCTGCACTCCATTAAAAACCAGGATGCGCATCCACACGATAACAGAAGGAAAAGAGCGTTCTTTTTCATCTGAACAATTTTCTACCGCAAAAATATCATTAGAAGTTTAAACCAAAAAATTGGGCCTGGATAAAAATCTGCATTTGCTGCTATCGAAGGTTATAAGGTTTGTCTTGATTTTTGTCGATTTTTTTTCTATCAAGGTTTGGTGTTGCAATAAGGTTTTCATTTGGAAAAACGAAAACCTTATTCCGAAATTACTACCTTGATAGAAAACCATTTGAAAGTAAAAACCATCCCAACCTTATTTCCTTCATATCAATAAACTAAAGATTATCAATTATTTTGCAATATCTTACATTGGTAACGTGCAACTGAACGGATCATACAGTCTGCCCTCTCCGGATTTTTCCCCACATGCAGGAGTCATCGTCGCACATCCGGCACTGGTAGCCCTCCCGCTTCAGTCCATGTCCGGCGCCTATGATGCCACTGACCGACTTCACCGGGGTCATCAGGGAGGAAGGCGAAAGAGAAATTCCCAGAAATCCCGCTGGAAAAAAGGAAAACAGCAGTTGTTGTTCAGCAACGCTCCAATCGCAATAACCCGGACTGAAAGATTCGGAAATGCTATAACCTTCAGGGGCAAGTTCGCGTTCAAGGTCATCCGCCATTTTTTCAGCCGCTTTGCCAGCCACCACTGAGCCCAGCACATCAAGCACATAGCTGTACAATTCCTCCCCTTCCCGGTTTAGGGCCTGGCATCTTTCGGTTATTTTTGGCCCTGCTGTTCCGGCATAAATGAACATGCGCTCTGACTTCCGGGTTTGGTTGAATACAATTTTGCCGGGGGAGAAAATCCGGTTTTCAATGTTGATCAGGTAATCATCCCTGTGAAAAATGACAGATTCTGTCATCCGGTACCCGGCCCGGATATCAAATAAGCAGGGTCCTTCCTGAATTGCCTGTTCTATCATTTGCGGAAATGGATCAGGAACCTCACTGGGTTGAAATCCCAGGAGGAGCTCCAGATCACATAGCTCAACTCTCAGGTCGGAAAAACTGTATGAAAATTGT
>DAIDJX010000242.1 GCA_027451165.1 Prolixibacteraceae bacterium
CCAGACACCAACGCTTAAAAGCCTGGCTCAGCATCTTTCGTCGCCCTATTTGCTCCTTTACACCAAGCCTCTTCCCCTTCGCCCCGGCCCCTGGGCAATTGAGCGGATGCGCCAGGTGGCAGAGGATACCGGCGCCGGAATGGTCTATTCCGACTATTACGCGATGAAAGAGGGTGTTCTGCAAGCCAACCCGGTGATCGACTACCAGAAGGGAAGTCTGCGCGATGACTTCAACTTCGGATCCTTGCTGCTTTTCCGGAGCGACGCTTTCAAAGAAGCGGTCGCCCGTATGGACCAGGATTACCGTTTTGCCGCCCTCTATGATTTACGGCTGAAAGTGTCCCAAAAATATCCCATCTGCCGGATCCCTGAGTTTCTTTACACCGAAGTGGAAACCGATACCCGCCTTTCTGGGGAAAAACAGTTCGATTATGTGGACCCGAAAAATCGCCGGGTGCAACTGGAAATGGAAGCAGCCTGCACCCTCCATTTGAAAAACATCGGTGGATTTCTTCAGCCGCCTTTCCGGGAAATTGATCCCGCTGCTGACGGATTTCCTGTGGAGGCCTCAGTGATCATTCCGGTACGAAACCGGGCCAGGACCATTGAAGATGCTGTCCGCTCGGTATTCAGCCAGCAAACTGCTTTTGCCTTCAACCTGATTGTCGTGGATAACCATTCCACCGACGGGACCACGGAAATTCTCCGGAAACTGGCGGAGGAAGACTCCCGCCTGGTGCACATCATCCCGGAACGGAACGACCTGGGCATCGGTGGTTGCTGGACTACCGCAGTCATGGATCGCCGCTGCGGGAAATTTGCCATCCAGTTGGACAGCGATGACCTTTATATCGACGATAAGGTGCTGCAAACCATTGTGAATTGCTTTTATGCGGAAAAGTGTGCCATGGTCATCGGTTCTTACCGGATGGTCAATTTCAGACTGGAGGAAATTCCGCCGGGCATCATCGACCACAAGGAATGGACACCGGATAACGGGCCGAACAATGCCTTACGCATCAACGGATTAGGCGCCCCAAGGGCTTTCTATACACCCCTGCTCCGGGAAATCAGGATTCCCAATACCAGCTATGGGGAAGATTATGCGGTGGGAATTCGCCTGTCACGGGAATATAAAATCGGCAGGATTTATGAACCGTTGTACCTCTGCCGTCGCTGGGATGACAACTCCGATGCTGCGCTGGACGTGGTAAAGATGAACAATCATAATTTGTACAAAGACCGGCTCAGAACGATTGAGTTATCAGCCAGGATCAAGCCCTGACTACCGCCATCATCAGGAAGAACACCACGATGGCAATGATTACGGAAATGACTTTAAACCAGGTAGCTGATTTTTTCCCGAAGATTTCGAGGAGCATAGCTGCAAGGGCAATTAAACCGTTGAACATCAGTACCCAGTAGAAAGGCAGCAGACGGCCTTCCACCGGTAGTTCATCCGGGGTAAAAAGTTCGTCCTTGGGAAGATTCTCATTGATTTCGAGCATGCTTTCAGGCACCATCAGCCCGGCGGCAATGGCCCAGGCAGCAAAAATACCAAGCGCCACAAAAATCGCCGAGCCTACTATCCCGAAAGGCCTTTTCTTCTCCACCCATCCATAAATCATCACCGTGATGGCTGCAAATATGGCCCATTGCGGGATGGTGAGCACTGTGAAATTACTGATCATCGTATGTTGTATATTTATTTCAAAAGTAAATGAATTGTTTGTAAATGCAGGAACTACACCGGGGAATGTTAATTTTGCCGGTAATAATTTTGTGCTTTGAAAACATTGACTGTACTTCCCGGGATAAAAGGGTTGATTTTCGACCTTGATGGCACCATTGCCGATACCATGCCCATTCACTTTATTGCTTACCGGAATATTTTGCGTCCGTTTGGGGTCGAATTTACTCCTGAACTGTTTGTTACCATGGCAGGTATTCCCGCAGTAGGCTCCATTGCGAAAGTCAATGAACTTTTCGGAACTACCCTTGATCCGGAGCTTTTCGGAAGGCTAAAGGAGGAGGAATACGAAAAGGAGATGGTGAAGATGAAAGCGGTGGAGCCGGTGGTTCAGCTGATCAGGGAGTACCACGGAAAACTGCCCATGGCGGTCGGCACAGGCGGCTATAAACGGTTGGCGTGGAAAACACTGGAAATCCTCGATCTGAAGAAATATTTTTCAATTCTGGTTTCTTCGGAAGACGTGGAGCACCATAAACCTGCCCCGGATACTTTTCTGAAATGTGCGGAACTGATGGGGGTGGAACCTGCCTTTTGCCAGGTTTTTGAAGATGGAAGGCTGGGTTTGGAAGCTGCTGAAGCCGGAGGAATGGCAGCAGTGGATGTTACGCCTTTCTACGAAGTGTCAATCGGCAAAGAGATCTGATGAGGGTTTTTCTTCCGTATCCTGTTACCCATGACGAGATTTTTCCTGTTTCTTTTGCTGCTGCCGGTTTTCCGGACGGCTGATGGCAGTCTTCCACGGGCGACAGAATCGCTTACTTTTCTTTTTTATAATGTGGAGAACCTTTATGACACTGCTGATGATCCGAATTCCGGAGATAATGAATTCCTTCCGCGAAGTGCAAAACAGTGGGACCAGAAGAAGTACAGCCGCAAAATTGCAGATATTGCCAGGGTTCTGGCGGAAGTCAGTGGAAAAAACCTGCCGGATGTGATCGGTCTGTGTGAAGTGGAGAATCGCCGGGTGCTGGATGACCTGGTACGGTCCCCAAAAATCACTTCAGGAAAATACAAATACATCCACTACAATGACCGCGATTCCAGGGGCATTGATATGGCATTGCTGTATAAGCCAACTTCTTTTCACCTGATTTCAGGCAACCTGATCAGGGTAAAAAACAGCAAGGGAGGGATTTTTGCAAGGGGAATCCTGTATGTGACAGGGCGCCTGACCTCCGGGGAAATTCTTCATGTATTTGTCAATCACTGGCCTGCCCGCACGGGAGACCGGGTCGAACGGGAAAACAGCAGAAAGGAAATAGCCGCAGAACTCCGCAGGCAAACCAATGATATTCGCAACCGGGATAAAAAAGCGCTGATCGTGATCATGGGCGATATGAACGATGAACCGGGCGATGTTTCCCTGAAGAATGTGCTGGAAGCCGGCCCTCCGGGGAGTTCTTCACGCTCCGGACTGGTCAATCTGATGATTCCTTCCTGGCAGAAAGGGGAGGGGACGGTCAAATTTGAGAAAGATTGGAAGATGCTCGACAACCTGATCGTTTCTGAAACGCTGACCGGCAAAAGCGGATATCACGTGGAAGGGAACAAAGGTTTTGTCTTCCGCGCACCCTGGATGGAATACCGGTCGGGGAACGGACAGGTTTCCCCCAAAAGAACTTACTCCGGAAACACATACTCCGGTGGGGTTAGTGATCACTTTCCGGTATATTTCAGGTTGGTGAGGCAGATTTAGGAATTTCGGATTTCGGATTGCCGATTTCGGATTTAAAAGCAAGAGTGACCGCAGGTAAATTTCAGGTTGGTGAGGCAGGTAGATTAAGGTTATTTGGAGACTGGGTGCGGGAGGAAACACCGGAGGTGTATTCCGTGAATAACCTCCGGTTTCAACCGGAGGCAGTGAGGTACAGCAAAAAGTACCCAGTAGGGGTACTCCCGGAAACACTATGTACCGGTCAACCCCTCTGGGGTTGTGTTTTGCCATTTTCTTATCCTCCGGTTAAAACCGGAGGTTATTCACAGGTTATACCTACGGTATGGCATTGCAGTCCATTTTCTTATCTTTGCGATCAAGCTACAAAGAAAATGGATTTCAGGGTTGTTTCAGATTATCTGCCCACCGGCGACCAGCCGGAAGCCATCCGCCAGCTGTCGGAAGGATTGGTAAATGGTGAGAAATTCCAGACCCTTCTGGGGGTGACCGGTTCAGGGAAAACCTTCACCATGGCAAATGTCATTGAAAAAGTGCAGCGCCCGACCCTGATCCTGAGTCACAACAAAACCCTGGCCGCCCAGTTGTACGGCGAAATGCGGCAATTCTTTCCGGAGAATGCGGTGGAATATTTTGTGTCCTACTACGATTATTACCAGCCGGAAGCCTATATCCCCTCGCGGGATGTTTACATCGAAAAGGACCTGGACATTAACAAGGACATTGAAAAACTCCGGCTGAGCGCTACTTCAGCCCTGCTGTCGGGAAGACGTGATGTGATCGTGGTCAGTTCTGTTTCCTGTTTGTATGGGATAGGCAATCCGGAAGATTTTCATTCCCACGTGATCAGGGTAGCCCTTGGGGACAAACTTTCCCGGAATGCCCTGTTGCACCAGCTGGTGGATGCTTTGTATTCCCGGACGGAAGTCGATTTTCAGCGGGGAAATTTCAGGGTAAAGGGCGATACGGTCGATATTTATCCTGCCTATGCCGATACCGCTGTTCGGATTGTGTTCTGGGGGGATGATATTGAGGAGATTGCCTGGTTTGATCCGATGACCGGCAATCAGTTGCAGTCGCTGACGGAAGTTACCATCTATCCGGCCAATATTTTTGTGACCACCAAGGAACGCTTGCACCAGGCCATCCGGCAGATCCAGGATGATCTGGTCGGACAGATCGAATTTTTCCGGGAGACTGGCAAACCCCTGGAAGCTAAGCGAATACAGGAACGGGTGGAATTCGATATGGAGATGATGAAGGAGCTTGGTTATTGCCCCGGAATTGAAAACTATTCCCGCTATTTTGATGGTCGCCCGCCGGGAACCAGGCCATTTTGCCTGCTCGACTATTTCCCGGATGATTTTCTTACGATCATCGATGAAAGCCATGTAACCCTGCCTCAGATCAGGGCGATGTATGGTGGCGACCGCTCCCGGAAAGTCACCCTGGTGGAATATGGTTTCCGCCTGCCGGCGGCCATCGATAACCGGCCCCTGAAATTTGACGAGTTTGAGGAACTTGTCGGTCAGATCGTCTATGTCAGCGCCACTCCGGCCGACTATGAACTGGCGAGATGTGAGGGCGTTGTGGTGGAGCAGCTCATTCGTCCGACTGGTTTGCTGGATCCTCTGATTGTGGTGCGCCCCAGCAGAAATCAGATTGATGACCTGATGCACGAGATCAATTTGCGCAGTACCCGGAATGAGCGGGTGCTCGTGACTACACTCACCAAAAGAATGGCGGAGGAATTGAGCCGATACCTGCTCGACATGGGGGTAAAGACCCGCTATATCCAT
>DAIDJX010000243.1 GCA_027451165.1 Prolixibacteraceae bacterium
TATAACTCGCCCCGGTATCAAAAATCAGGTACATCGGAACTCCGTTGATGGAAACCGGAATTTGGTAAACACCGTCCTGCCTGGTCATTTTTACAGTATTCCCTGAACCGGGTATTTTTTTAACAGAATCCGGTACGGCCTGTTTCGAAGCTGCAATGGTTCTGCTTCGTGAGCCCGATTTCGAACAACCGGAACAACCTGACAGACCGGTGATGACTACAACCATTAGTCCCAGGTAAACAAGAAACCACCTTGGTCCTGGGCAAACAATCCTTTTGTATCTCATTCGTTTTCAGTAAGCTTTCCCATTTTTGGTATGATGTGTATCAGGAAGCGCTGGTTTTTAAACTCCTCTTTCCCCGCAAATTCCCGGATACCTTCCGTCCCGCTGCCAGAAATCTGGATTTCACAGATCTGCGGATCGAACCAGATCCCCTTTGATTTCCACAAACGGTAAAGCGAAAGCGCCCGTTTATAGCTCAGCTCATAATTGTAGGGATAATTATCCCGCGAAGCCATCCCTTCAATCACGATAAGGTACTTGATGTCGAGGTCCCTGAATTTCGGATTATTGTTCAGGGTATAAATAAGCCGGAAGACGGATCGGCCGACATTCAGCAGGTATTCCCGGTAAACGGCGGGAATTTCATCTTCTCCCCGCGGGAACCGGATCTGTTCCCTGATCCCGAATCGTTTGGTGAGGGGTTGGTATTCAAAGTACTCAGCAGGCAATTGCTGTATGGCAGTCTGTAATTCCTGAATTTTCCGGAGCTGCTTTTCAGTGGCGTTTTTTTGAAATTGCAGGTACCCGATGGACAGCACAAACAATACCATCATGATAAAAAAAAGACTGGTCATCAGGTCAGAATAGCCGATCCAGAAAAAACCCTCCTTCTTCATGGGGTATAGCTGTTTTTAAACCAGGAAATAATCTCAAGCGTGCAAAACACCACTATTCCGGCCAGGGCGACAATCCGCAGCACCGTTTCAATGGTCGCGAACAGTTTTTCTTTCCGGTTCTCCGGGTTATGTCTGCCAGATCTGATCACCTCTGTTAATTCCCGGACAGCAGTTTCCAGATGGTCACTTCCCGGATTACCGTTTCCTGTCAACCTGCCGGAAACCTCCTGAATCAAAGACAATACCGCTTCATGGTTTTTCTCCGATTGCCGGATAAGAGCATCCGATTTGGTATCTATGGATTCCCGGATGGGTTGCAGCAGTTCCAGGTTGCCGAAACGGGGGATTGCATTGCTGTAGGCAAGCACAAATTCTTCTATGTGTTTATGTGTGGCTCCGGCAATCTTTTCCGTGATTTTTTCGAGGGTTCCTTTCAGATCCGATTCGGTTTTATCCGACAACCTGAAAAGGGATTCCACGCTTGCGTTTGTCCTTGTTTTCAGCAGTTCGACCGATTCCCGGAAGTGGGAATCGCTCAGATCAACTGCCCTCAGGGCAGCTGTTCCCGTATGTTCAATCTTATCCAAATGGGCCTTCAGAAAATTCACCAGTTCCTTTGATTCTGAAAGGGTACTTTGAATCTGCCCTGATATGTTGTCTATCCGGGAAGTTCTCAAAGCAAATTCTTTCAGATTGGAAGCAATCTCCTCCATTTCCGTAAGGTAACCGGAGAAGGAGCGGAAGGCATCCATATTCTTTTCCAGCAGGGTGAACATTTCCAGGTTAGCCCTGGAAACCTTTGACATATTCAACCGCTCGAGGCGGGCAATAATGCTGTCCTGCACCTGCAGGTTTTCACTGGTTTGAAGGGCGGATTGCCGGACATGGCCGGTGATGGTGGTGGCTTCACGGGCAAAACGGTCGAGGCTTGCGCGTAATCCGGAAATGCCGCTCTCTTCCGTCCTGACCAGTTCAGGCAGCAGTTCAGCCTGAAGGTAGGAAAGCTGTGCATTTTTTTGCAGGAGCGATTTCTTCCTGGCATTCTTGAAGAAAAAGGTGGAAATGATGGTGGTGCACAACAGGCCGGTAAGGCTCGCCGTAATGGCCAGCCTGACCCCTTCGATCAGCCGGTTAATCCCTTCCGTAAAGTTTTTACCGTCAATATCAGGTATCGCCAGCAATCCGAAAATGATCCCCACCATGGTGGCGGCAAGCCCCAGATACAATGGAGCCGGGACAGCCTGGGAGATTTCCTCCTCCACAGCCTCCGTTTCACGGTCGATGATGTCACGGATGATGCTGAAATTCACCTCTGCACCGTAATTGCTGATCAGGTAGCTGTTGATGGCTTCCTCCATCCTGATCATCACGTCACATTTGCTTTGCGTTTCCGTGATGGTGAACCGTACCGGATCAGATCCGGGCACTGTTGTATCCCGGTCATTGGCGGAATTGGCCAGGTTCCTGATGAAGGAATGGGGATCTTTCAGCTCTTCCCTGTTTGCATAGCCGCTTTTAACCTTCAGGGGATGGGTAAAAATGGCCGAGAATTTCCGGATGTTAAGGTAAACCTTACGGGTGTGAACCAGCTGATATACAATAACGAGGAGGATAATAGCCAGCTCGGCAAACAATAAAGGATCAAAAGTCTCCATTCTACACCAGTTTAACCATTACTTTTTTATCCACTTTCCATTTCCCTGCTTTAAAGATGACGCTGCCGGGTTCAACCTGCACAACCCTTGAGGCTTTTTCCCTCTGGCTGGAATTCTCCACTTCACACACAGGTAAAAGATAGTAATCGATGTTCTCAATCGCCTTCTGGTCATACCTGCCACTGATGAAATGGAGTCCTCCCCGGTCAGTTCCCTCCAGGGGAGTGATCCTGAAATATTTCCGCTCATCCTGAACCGGTTCACCCTTTTCCCCGTAAAAAGAACCATCCGCTTCGGGGATACTGAAAAACAATGAAGGGGTACCGCTATTATGACTCCTCCTGTTGTGTTCTTTCCCCGGTGAAGGAGATTTAGAATCCCGGAAATGATCTGAGGCTGGGCTCGAATTCCTGATCTGCCTGATCAGCAGTGAGTTTTGTTTATCCAGGTTGTCGAACCTGTTTTGGCAGATTTTCAGCGATTTTGAAATTTCGTCAATTTTCCGGTTTTTGTCTTTCAGTAAACCTTCCAGCTTATCTGCCCTGTCGTTCGCCTTATCAAGTTGAGCTTTCAGTACAAAAACCGGGTAAAAAGGGTTCAGGTACCAGTCTTTAGGCTGCTTTCCATCTTTTCCCCGCCCGGAAGTATCCTTTTTTACCATCTTTCTGATAAATACTATCAAAAGAAGGTAACATACCAAAACTCCGGCAAAAAAAACTGCCACATAATGCCACCAGACCATCGTCCCGTTATTCAGATAATTCAAAGGAAAGCTTATTAAGTATGCCAATCAGGGGATAGAAAAACAATGTTTCTTCAATGTGCTTGTCGCTGCTTTTATAAAATGCTTTCTGTCCCCTTTTCAGGTATTCACGGATATTATCGCTCCTCATCCTCCGGAAGATTTCCCAGGCTCCCGGTTCAATATGATAATCCCCTTCCAGGTTAACTGTTCCTACATAACCGTCAAGCAGGGAATAAAAATCCAGAACAGATTCTTCGAGCATCTTTTCAACTCCGGGATTAATATCTCCGTATTTTGGCGTCGCGGAAATATCTTTAAGTTTGTCGAAGGCTTTGTCCCAAATTCCTTCTTTACCCCCTATCCAAAACCGGATGGAATTTTCAGTGACATTTTCCTTAATCCCCACTTTCAGCACTCCCTTACAGGTAATTTCCTTCGGAATCGGTGACAATTTTATTTCAGGCAATTCAGCCTTCCGCATCCATGTTTTTTCGAAAAAGTACCTGAACAGCCCGGAAAGTTTGGAGAATCTGGAGGAGGGGTCAATAATGGCTGCTGTCTTGGAGGCTGTACCGCTCAGGAGCACATAACGGGGTATGTCCATGCCTGCCCTTTTTAAGAGGTTGGCCGAATAATAAGCGAGCGCCCCATAAAAAATGAAGATGGGCAGCTTCATCCTGTTATGGCTTTCCAGCAGCCGGGTATAACTGAAGGTGGCAGAAGTTCCGCCTTCCAGCGCAAACAGCAGACTGCTGAAATCGGCCGAATCTTTGGTATGGTTCAGGATATTCTCCAGGATGGGCCTCATGAAGGCATCACCCTTGACTGCTTCTATGGCCTGACCTGCAAAATTCCGCACAAAGCCGTTCCTGTCAGAGTTGTTGCGGTATTCACTGGTCGGGAAACCATCCCCGAAAATGGAATTTCCGGCAAACTTAAAAGAGGAAATCAGTTTGGCACCGGAAGTATCCTCGTCGAAGAAGGCCAGGTCGGTCGATCCCCCGCCAATGTCAACCGAAAGGCTGTTTCCGATCACTGAAGATTTATAGTAGAGATAGGGGGCTACGCTTTCAGGTACCCCGTGAATCCGGGTTTCTGTTGCTTCAAGCCTGAAAACAGTTTCATAGACGCTCCTCCAGGTCCTGAATAAAACGTCAAGTTCATACTGATCCATGCTTACCGGGTAAAACCAGGTAATGGTGCATTTTTCGGGATTGCCGTCGAGCAGGAGAATTTTGTAATAGACCAGCCACATCAGGTATTCAATGTAGCTTTCGACCATCATTTTGTCCCGGGTATTTCCGTAATTGCTCCATTTCAGCTGGGTGCGGATGTCAAGATAAACCGGAACATGGATCTTTTCAAACAACATGTATCCGTTGGAATGCCTGAAGGACTCCATCCTGACGTTTGGATCGGTGTTTTTGTTGAAAACCAGGGCCGTGCGTTGGGGGAAACGGGCAAAGCCCGTTTCTTCGGAAAGGATGTAGGGCATGATTTCCTTTTCAAAAATCCTGTCGTCAGCAACATATTCCGGATTATTGGATGAGTCATTCGCCCGGAGCAGGGATTGCCAGATGGGTGCTGCGGAATTGTTGTCAAAAGGAACGGCGTCACGGTTGCCGTATTTGTATTCGATGTGGGTGTTGGTCGTGCCGAAATCAATGGCAAAATCGATCTCGTTATAGCCTCTTTCATTCGGTTTCCATACCGGGATAAGGCATCCTTTCAGGCTGCCCGATGAAAGCTGCAGAACATCAAACTTGTCCCTGACCTTAAAGTAGTAGCTCTGCTGAAGTTTGCCCTGGTTGCGGAAGACCGGTTCAGCCACAGTAATCATTTCTCCCTTTTCAAAACAGACAACCCCAAAAGTGCCGTTGTTCACTGACCTCCC
>DAIDJX010000244.1 GCA_027451165.1 Prolixibacteraceae bacterium
TGGGGATACATTCCAGATCCTGGCTTCGGTTCCCCTGGATGACGATTTTATTGCTTCTCCGGTGATCGTGGATGACGAACTGTTATTAAGGGGATTTCAATACCTGTATTGTTTTGCGGAAAAGAAATAAAGTCACGAATTTAAAACTGTTTTAAATACCCTGTGAAACTCTCTGACATACGCTGTGAAACCCTGTGTTACTTTTTTTTCGTTTCACAGAGTTACACAGTGTTTTACACAGAGTTACACAGTTTGATAATTAGCAACATGAATCAGGTTTCCAGGGAATTCCAGGTATTTATCAAACCTGCAGGGCCGGAGTGCAACCTGCACTGCCGGTATTGCTATTACCTGGACAAGGCAGACAGGTTTCCCGGGGAAATACACTTCCGGATGAGTGATGATCTGCTGGAGAAGTACATCATCCAACTGATGGAAGCAACAACAGGCGGGCCGGTTTTCTTTGCCTGGCATGGCGGGGAACCCTTGCTGGCGGGCCTTGGGTTTTTCAGAAAGGCGGTTAAACTCCAGCGAAAACACCTTCCTTCAGGTCAGACACTGATGAATGGCATTCAGACCAACGGAACCCTGCTGAATGAGGACTGGTGCGCGTTCCTGGCTGAAGAACGGTTCATGGTCGGGATCAGCATCGACGGTCCGGAAGAACAACACAACTCCTTCAGAAAAGATGGAGCCGGAAAAGGAACCTTTGAAAAAGTGATCAAAGGATATGAACTGCTGGTAAAGCATGGGATTATCCCGGAGATCCTGTGTGTGGTTCATGCTGAAAATGTGGGATTTCCGCTGGAAATTTATCGTTTCTTTAAATCGCTGGGAGCGAAATTCATGACCTTTCTGCCTTTGGTTGTCCGTTTACCGGGTTCACCGGAAGGAGTTACTCCCGATTCCGTTCCTCCGGAAGCCTTCGGCCGCTTTTTGATGACTGTTTTTGACGAATGGGTGGAGCAAGACATCGGGAATGTTAAGATACAGATATTTGAGGAGGCTTTGCGCACAGCTTTCAATCAGGACCATACCCTGTGTATTTTTAAAAAAGAGTGCGGGGGAGTTCCGGTGGTGGAGCACAACGGTGATTTTTACTCCTGCGACCATTTCGTGGATCAGGTGCATCTGTTGGGAAATATCCGGAACAACAGTTTGACCTGGTATCTGGACCATCCGGTGCAAAAGGCATTCGGAACAGCCAAGTGGTCGACGCTTCCTGACTATTGCCTGAACTGCGAAGTGCTCGCCATGTGCAACGGGGAATGCCCGAAGAACCGGTTTGTCAGGACACCATCAGACGAAACGGGATTAAACTATCTGTGCGCAGGATACAAAATGTTTTTCAATCATACCCGGCCGTTCGTGGAGGCGGTGAGGCAAATGCATCTATAATCCGGGTGAATATTTTTTTACTTCTTTGGTCAGTTGTTTAGCCTGCCCGCCCGTGACCGTATCCAGCATTTTCCAGAATCCCGGGCCATGGTTCTTCACCCGGGTATGAACCAGTTCATGGAGCAGGATGAAATCGATCAGGTGATCCGGCAACTTCATCAGTTGGAGGTTGAGGCTGATGGTATTGCGGGAAGAGCAACTGCCCCAGTTGGATTTGTTGTTGCGGATGGTCAGCCCGTTGTATCGGAATCCACATTGTTCCGCCAGCTTAGCCAGCCTGCCTGGCAGGTACTCCCGGGCTTCAATGCGGTACACGGTGTCAATCACTCTTCTGACTTTTTCCCGGCTTTCCGGATCATTCAGGTCGTGTCCTTCAGGATAAAACAGGGTGACCAGGTTTTTGGCCTGCCTGACCATGAACTTCCCGGAATGCTGTTGAAACTGAATGGTAAAGCTTCTTGTTTTAATCGGGTTATCCTCTGAAAGGCTGGAAACGCGGCTTTTCATCCTTAATTTCTGACGGCTGATCCAATCCTTATGGTCTTCTGCAAAACGGTTTGCTTCCTGTAGGGAAACATAGCGGGGAAAGGTAACATGCACGGTCTGATCCGGTTTAACCCGCAGGCGTATACTCCGGGAACGGGTATTCGGGGTGAAGGTGACATCTCCGATTTCAGGAATATGAATTATTTTAACCGGCATTTTTATTTTTATGATTCTGAAACCTGAAACCTGAAACCTGAAACTTGAAACCTGAAACCTGAAACTTGAAACCTGAAACCTGAAACTTGAAACCTGAAACCTGAAACCAAATTATAGTATCCTATTAAAGTGATTCTCGAGGTGCCTCCGCATGGCTTTCCGGAGCATACCGGCATCTCTTTCTCTCAGGATATCCACCAGGCCTTTGTGGGAAACATATTTTTTGACGGAAACCGGTTTGTTCACCAATCCGCTGGAATAGGCATAACTGAACACCGGAAGCAGCAGGTTCTGAAACCGCTTAAGCGTATCATTTCCTGTCATTTCATAGAGTTTCCCATGGAACTGGATTTCGTAATCAACATCAAATAAGGTAGAGCCCGATGGAGATGTCTCATTTTTTACGATCTCAGAGAGTTCGTCAATGTCTTTATCCGTTGCCCGCTTCACGATCAGGTCAGCCATACCTACTTCCAGAACCAGCCGCAGCTCGAAGGCATCTTTCAGGGATTGCTGATCTAAAATATTGGGAATCATAGATTTCTGCAAAATTCCCGGCAGGTCCGGACTTTTGATCATGGTGCCCTTATGTTTGACTGATTCAATCAATCCCATGGTTTTCAAGCGGGTCAGAGACTCCCTGATGACAGTTCTGCTGACGCCCATTGCCAGCGCCAGCTCCATTTCTGTAGGAATCACATCTCCGGGGCTGAGATTTTTCTTCATGAAAAAGTCAATCAGGTTCATTTCGACCTTGTCGACCAATGTGCGGGTGTCAACCGCTTCTATTCCGGACATCAGTTCATGGGCTGTCATAGGGAACAAATTTAAATATCTGAGAATTAATTAAAAAAAAATTCTGAAATTTTTGTTTTCTGAATTAAAAACTATTTATTTTTGTCGCGTTATGTATGACATAATACGATATTACATAATGCAAATATGACACTTTCTAATGATTAAATCAAATGCTATGAGTAGAATTTTTTATTTGAAGCCATTTCTTGTGGCGTGTATTCTGCTGCTGTCATTGGGGTTCACCTTTGCCCAGGTGACGGTTTCAGGTACCATTAAAGATGCCGGCAATGGTACTACATTGCCGGGCGTGAATATCTCGGTGGTTGGTACAACCATTGGGACTATTTCGGACATTGAGGGTAATTTCACCCTTAAGGTTCCTGCCCAAGGTAAGGAGCTTCTCGTTTCCATGGTCGGTTATGAGCCGCTGACGGTACCTATCGGGTCGAATACGGTTTTCAACCTGACTTTGAAAGAATCGACAAAATCGATTGATGAGGTGGTGATTGTAGGTTATGGAACACAAAAGCGGAGTACCCTCACCGGATCGGTAGCCAAGCTGGATGCGAAACTGCTGGAAACCGGTGTCCGCTCCAATCCTGCCCAGGCGCTTGCCGGGACCATACCCGGATTGAGGGTGGCCACCAATACCGGACGTCCGGGTTCATTGCCTTCCATCACATTGAGGGGGGGTACCAATTTCGACGGTTCCGGAAGTCCGTTGATCATCATGGATGGTCAGATCAGGGGTTCCATGAGCGATATAAACCCGGAAGATATTGCCAGTATTGAAGTACTCAAGGATGCCTCGGCCACAGCCATTTATGGTGCCAGGGCCAGCAACGGGGTGATTTTGATTACTTCCAAAAGGGGCAAATCAGGCGCTGCCCAGGTGAATGTCAAGGTGAAAAGGGGTGTCAGTTTCCTGAACGTTCCTTATGAGTTTGAAGATGCTGCAGGTTATATCAAATGGGCGCGACTGGGTGCTGAACAGGCTATCCTGAACGGTACGCTGGCCGTCAGTAATGTCGCCGGTGTTGGTCCCCGTGGAACCGGCAATATGTATAAAGATGCCTCCGGGAATATCCTCGACGGAAACTATGATTCCAGGGCTATCTGGAGTGTGATGAGACTGGATGATGCCAACAGGGAATTGTTGAGCCAGCCAGGATGGAAACAGATGAAGGATGTCATCAAAACCAATGCATCAGGGAATTACGATGCAAACGGCACCTATTATGATCTGATTTATAAGGATTTCAATTATGGAGACTATGGACTCAATAAATCAGCTACCATTCAGGATTATAACGTAGGTTTCAGCGGCGGTAATGACAAAGGTAAGTATTTTGCCAATCTGGGTTACTATGATGAAGGTGGATTATCACTCGCTACATTTTACAACCGTTTGAATTTCACTTTTAACGGTGATTATAAAATCAACAGCTGGCTTACTTCCGAAAGTGGGATTCAGTGGGCCAAGGCCAAATGGAGAGATGAATCCTTGCAGAACGGCGAGTCCAATTACTGGGCCCGTATGCTCTCCGCCCCACCAACACTGAGGGGTACCAATGCCAAAGGGGAATGGATCCTTGGCCGTGACGCCAGCGATGGAAACCCTGCTTTTAATATTGACAAATACAAAAGGGATAATCAGTCAGACAAATTTACGCTGAACCAGGCTTTGAGGGCTGATATCATGAAAGGCCTCTGTGTCAGGATCAGTGCCATCATGATGTACGATGAAAGCCTTCAGGAAGCATTTAACCAGGATTTCAGAACCGGGATCATGAGTTACACCAATGTCAACACCGGCTGGAACAGAACCAGGAGCTCTTCCATGAATTTCGACAGGACTATCCGTCAAACCTATAATGCCATTGCCAATTATTCGACCAAGTTCCTGGAAAAAAACACGTTGGATGCAATGGCCGGTTTTGAATTCTATGATGCTTTCAACAAAGGATTATATGCTGCCGGTTCCCTTGCACCGACTGATGATTTCAGCGACCTGGCACTGACCCAGAACAATACCACGCAACAAACCCGGAGCACTGATTCATGGCATTCCAATGAAAGGATTATGTCAGGTTTCGGCCGTGTAAACTATGCCTACGATGAGAAATACCTGGCCACCTTCACCATCCGGAGAGACGGTTATTCCAGGCTGCTGGGAGACAACCGCTATGGTACTTTCCCCGCTTTCTCTGCTGGTTGGTTGCTGCACAAAGAAAACTTCACGGAAAACACCCGGAGTTGGCTGTCTCACCTTAAATTAAGAGCCAG
>DAIDJX010000245.1 GCA_027451165.1 Prolixibacteraceae bacterium
CCGGTGTGATTAAGGTCTCTGTCACCGGAGAGCCCTCCCGGATCGAGGAACTTGTTGATTTCATACCTGACAATACAGAGGTTTTAACTGCCAACGGATCAGAGAATTCGGTGGAACTTCATGCGCTGAAGCTGGGGAAAACAAGTGTACAGGCAAAGACCACCTGTGGTACACCTGTCGGTTCTGCCATTGATGTCGAAGTGGTCAACTGTGATAAGGAGACGGTGGAGGCATTGGAGCGTATGAGGAAGGCAGCGGTTGAAAACCTTCAGGATGCAGCTGAGGCCTTGCAAAAACTGGCTGCATCGGAAGAATTTGCAAAAGCGATGAAGGACATTCCCGGGGCAGCCCAAAAACTTGTGGCTAAAGCTGCCCTGACTTTAATTACCTCCGGCAAGGCCCCAACAGCGGCCATAAAAACTGCCGGCGAACTTGCTGAAGCAGGCGCTGCCATATCGGAACTGATCGGAAGTGCAACCGGGGCTGAACTTGGAGGTAATGCATTTAAAAATGCCGTGGGTCAGCTTGGCGGCGAACTGGTAAACACACTTGTCGGAGTGGTTGAAGTGGGAGAAGCGGGTTATGAGTTTGGGGAGAAACTGGGAGAGATCCTGCGCCATGAGAGTACAATGAAAGGTGCCCTGGAGAATTTTGAGAAGGCAATGAAGGATCTCAGGGAGGTAGAGCGTCTTCAGCGGATTTGCAAAGGGGATAAGACCGGGCCAAAGAAGCAGGATCCGCCAAAAGCTGATCCCCAGCCAAAACCTGATAACCCGAAACCGACACCATCGGAACCACCTGTAACAAAGAAACCAAAACCGACTGAAGATACCCCGCCGGTTCAGGAGCCGACAGGTCAGGATCCGACACCTGGTGAACCCGGTGAGACCAAACCTCCTGAAGAACCACCTACCACACCCGTGCCGCCCACCCAGTTGGGACTCCCCACCGGTCTGGCAGACTGCGGTTGCGAGAAACAGCAGAGCGTTGGTATAACAGCAAAAGACATTTTGGTAATCGAGGAAGGCACCAAAATCCTTGGCGACTGTGTTGAAAGGTTTAACAAAACTTCGGTGGTAGATTATACACAGGCTCTGAATGAGTTTTCAGAACTGACAAAATCACTTGGAGCCGGAGCCTCTGGTAATCCGGATCTCTATAGGAAACAGGCACGGGAGGCAAAACCGAAGATTGACTCTCTTGTCACCAGGATAAATAACTACGATAAGGCCGGCAAAGCATTCCTCGGTAAATTCAAAAAATGTCCAGAATCGGTCAAATCGGGAATGGATGTGCTTCAGTCTGCCCTTACAGTCACAATAGATTCGATAAAGACTAAATATTGATTTATGAAAACGATCTGTCTCTTTTGTTTGTTGTTTTGCCTCAGTGTAGCCTGCCTGGCCCAGCCCGACAATATCAAACGGATCATGGCCAAACAAAAAGCCGGCCAGGAGCTCACTGAAGAAGAGGAAGCGGCTTTTGAAAAATGGATTGATGATATGGTTGCAAAAGCCGGAAGCAAAAAAAACATTGCCGGAGCTGCATCCAAAAGCAGCGTTCAAAAAACCGGTTGCCCGACACTCAAAACTACTCCGCTTAAGGTAACTGATCTGACCCGCGAAAGTTATATTGCACTAGCCAAAGGACTTCTGGCTACATACGGTCCAAAGTCCGGCGACGTGCAGGGATTGAAATCCCTGGTTGAGGCTTCGGAAAAACCAACCGATGGTTCCGATATGGGCGCCCTGCTCACTATTGCAGGTGCAGGATCGGCATCAGTGTACACCATTGCTTCGAGCGCCATCCGGAAACCTGAAGACATTCTGACAGCCAACAATCTCGGGGTTGTACTCAAAGATATGGGGGAATGCAACAAAGCATTGCAAATCCTGAAGTACGCTGACAAACTAAAACCCAATATCGGGCTTGTTTTGTGTAACATAGGCTGGGTGTATCGCGAAATGGGATACAACACCGATGCAAAGCTTTATTTTCAGAAAGCGCTGAAAGCTGCGCCCGAAATGGCGTCACCAAATCTTGGCCTAGGACTGATCGCAAAATGTGAAGGTGATTTCGCCAAAGCAGAACAGTACCTGAGAAAAGCCCTTCCTGACCGGTATTCGGCTGTCGGATTTGCTGCATATCAAAAAGCCAGAGAATCGCAGCCCCCGAAACCTGAAGGCAGCCAGGATGAGCCAATGGCCAAAGAAAAAGGGAATACCGGTGATGTGTCAGTGCCCGAAATGCCGGTATTTGAAGAAAAAGAGAGAACGGCTTCTCAAAAAGAATTGATTCAGAACTATATGGGACGGATCGATTCCCGTTTGCAGCAACTCCTGGAAGAGTACAACTCAACGCTTGCAGTGGTGATGAAACAGGGACAAAAAGCCTTAAAGGATCCTGATAATTCCATTGTTTTCAGGCGCGATTTTTCAAAAGAACTGATGCTTTTCGAAGATGCCACCCTGTTGCTGTTTGGCGAAACCAGTAACTATGGCCGGTCAGTGAAAGAAGGCTCCAAATTAATGGAACAGAACAGCAAATACCTTGAAAAGGATTTGCCCGCCATGATGCAGCACCAGGAAAAAATTTTGCGCCTGCAGGAACAACTTATCAAGCTGCTGGAAGAAGCGGGAGCCTGTGGTGATAACGAGATCTGTCAGAAAAAAGTGCAGGCTAAAATCGACCAGAATCAGTATGAAGCTGAGCAGGAAGCCTATCAGATGTGCCTCCTGCAAAAAGGTGAATTGGATATGTCATATTCCAGTACCTTCAAGGCTTATAAGAAGGGGTACAACACATTCAGGGAAGCAGTTTCGGATTATTATGCTTTCACCAATCCCATATTGGAGCGTATATACTCCCCCAGTTTCAACGAACTTGAGAACCTGTACCGTGAAATGTTTGTTTTAACGCATGAGAAAGCAGTCCAGGGATTAGGCTCTGGATTGCCCGAAATGGCTGAACAGTATAATGAGCTAAAATGCATAGAGCCCAAACCGCCTGAACCGGCTGCAACAGAACCAGAAGATTCAAATCTTCCCAAAAAGAAGGAAAAAGAGTGTCCGCTGGGGAAAGGGATCAATGCCGGGTTCGGAGGTATTGCCTTCGAACTGGACTGCAGTCATGTGAAACTTTCAGGGGGTGAGGGAGTGCTTTGGTCGGTGAAGCGTGATTTCGACAAACATGAAACCGTTGTATGGGGAGGTGTTGGTGCGAAAGGAACCTACGGCAATGGGAATGTCACAGGTGAGGCAAGCGTAGGAGTGGAAGTGACCATTGGCCAGGGCGATGTGATCAGGGATGTGGCATTTACTAGCAGTGTGAAGGCAGGGTTAGGCGGTCTGGCAGAAGGCGAAGTAAGCGGAAGACTGGCATTGGAAGGAGGTGCCTCCATTGAAACCAGCGCCAATCTGGTAAATCCCGGGTTCCCCGGAATAGGAGGGAATGAATAAATCAAGAAATTTCCGGTTTTCCCGGAGCCGGCGTGAAATATGCCTGGGCCTTTTAGGTGAAGTTGTGGCCGTCAGTGGTAATTTGGAACTGTTCAGCCTGTGCCTGGGATGCTTGCACCGGAATAATCAATAATGATATCGGCATTGAGCAATGTACAGGATATCATTTTCAGCCTTATAGACTAAACGGTGTTCACCGGAAATTCTTCGCGACCAATAAACGGAAAGTTCATGTTTAAGGGGTTCAGGGTTACCTATACCTGAAAATGGGTTCCGCTGGCCATCCTTAATCAGGGAATTGATTTTCTTCAATACCTTTTTGGCTGCATCTAACCAATGCTGATAATCCTCCCAGGCGTCACAATGTCATAAAACATCCATCACAAAACAAGATTGTGTTTTTCAAGGCCGGTTTTTGAATTGATATCTTTGACAGCCTTTGCCAGCCTTTTCCGGTTTGCTTCGCTCCTGGTTAAATGTATGGTTTCAAAAAGCGAATTATATTCACCTAAGGACATCATTATAATACTCCTGCCTTTGGGCCGGTGTACTACCAATAATTCGTCATTATCGGTAACAGCATCCAAATTAGATTTGAGTTTCTGCCTTAATTCAGAATAATTAACCGCTCTCATTCTTGCAATTTAGGTACAAAAATAAGTACTTTTTTCACAACGTAAAATCCTTCCTTTCCTGCCCTCAGAAACAGCAGAAGGTTAATCCCAATAAGGGGATTGGATAGAAACCGGATCATTTTTTTAAATTTCTTTCTTCGCTGCTTCTTTTTCCATTTTCGACTTATATTCGTGCAACTCTCCTGTTTAATTTTATGATTACTTTTATGTTTTTGTTTCTTCCGGAAACCAGAATACAGGAAGTCATAATGAATTGTTTATGAGAGTTTTGTAATTTAAAAAATGGATCCAATACAATTAAACTGGTTAAAGCACGGGCTCATCATTTTTTTCACCACTTTTCTTCATGAAGATGTTGCTATCCTGGCTGCAGCGTATTCCAGAGTGGAAGACAAAATGCCGCTTGTGTTTGCCTATATGAGTGTATACCTTGGTATCATTTGC
Source organism: Prolixibacteraceae bacterium (assembly GCA_027451165.1). Lineage (GTDB taxonomy): Bacteria > Bacteroidota > Bacteroidia > Bacteroidales > Prolixibacteraceae > UBA1413. The sequence goes on from DAIDJX010000245.1 coordinate 4,538, forward strand.
GGGGATATACTTATTTATGGATTGGGCCACCTGGCCCAAAAAAACAGGTGGCTGAAGGGAAAAATAATAGGGCCCAAAGTTGAGCGGATCAAAATGTGGCTGGAATCGCATCTTGTCAGGGTACTGATTATATGCAGGTTTACACCGGGATTATTGTTTCCGACCTTTGTTGCCTGTGGATGGTTCAAAATATCATTCAAACGGTTTGCTATGGTCTCCATTCTGGCAGGAGCAATTTATTCCTCGGTAATGTTGTCTCTTGCTGTTTTTTTTGGAGATGTACTTCACAAGCAATTCGGCATATGGATTTGGATTGTTCTGATAATACTGGTGGCCGCTTATGCCCTCCGGAATTCTTTTAAACCACGATGGAGTGATACCACTGAGGATGCCCTTGGGGAACTTCCTTTGTCGTTCAGGAAGATCCTGTACAAAGATTTTTCCACCTCCTTTTTCAGACACAGGGGCATGCCTTCGCTGGAAGGGATCAGACGGATCGTCTCCTTTGCAGAAAGGATTCCCAACAGTTTGTTTTATATCCCGGTTGGTTTTAGGTGGCTATTATTGTCGGTCCGTTACCGGAGCCTTACCCTACCGAGCGTTTCCAATCCCCTGATTGAGACTGGTGGGATGTGGGGTGAGTCC
>DAIDJX010000246.1:0-4888 GCA_027451165.1 Prolixibacteraceae bacterium
CAGATATGGGTATGAACCAGCCGTTACATCGATCTCGAGCAAAGCCGCGACGTGGTGTTTCTGCAACCCGACAGTGCATACGTCAGTGGTGGCAATCCTGGAACGTGGGAAATAGTTTGTTTCAAATTTTGTCATAGTGTTTTTACCTTACCACAATCTACTTTCAGGGCAACGTTACCGACACAGGCGGAACCTCCTTTTTCCCTCTGGCCAGCGAAGCGAAAATGCCCAGGATACTCAGCCCGGTAAAAATCAGGAACAGCAACCGGATGCTGTGGATAAAAGGCTGGTGAACTGCCGGGGTGATGTGCGCATCCCCGATGAAAAGATGGATCATCAGTGTGGCCAGACCGAGGCTCATCATCTGTCCGGTGATGCGCATGGTACCGAGGGTGGCTGATGCGATGCCCAGGTATTGTTTGCTGACCGATCCCATCACAGAATTGGTGTTGGGCGAAGAAAACAGGCCGAAACCACTGCCCAGAATGACAAGGCTGATGCTGATGTACAGGTTGGAAGTGGTTGCTGAAATAAAGGTCAGCAATACAAGCCCGGTTACCGTGATGGCCATTCCGACGGAGGATAAAATACGGGGATCAAATTTATCGGAGAGGCGCCCGGAGAAGGTTGACACAATGGTCATCAGTACCGGCTGACTGATGAGCAGCAGGCCGGTGTCGCGCGGTGACATTCCTTTCACATATTGCAAATAGAGACTGAGGATGAAGGACACCGCAAAAGTGGTGGCATAGTTGATAAAGGCGGAAAGGTTGGAAAAGGCAAATAACCGGTTTCCTTTGAACAAACTGATGTCCATGACCGGATGTTTCTGCTTCAGTTCAATGTAAACGAAAAGAACCAGCAAAAGGATCCCGGAAACTGTCAGGATAATGGCATTGCCTTCAGGTAAACGGGAAAACCCTGTGATGAGCGAGGAAATGGCGAGCATATAGAGGATGGTTCCCCGGATGTCAAAATTCCTGAGACTGGCTGTTTTGTGATCGTTATGCAGAAAGAGGGACGCAAGCACCAGTGCAACCAGTTCGAAGGGAAGCAATACAAAGAAGATACTGCGCCAACCCAGGGCCTGGGTGAGAAATCCTCCGATCACCGGAGCCAGCGAAAGGCCAAGGTATACTGCAGCAACGTTGATTCCCAATGCCCTTCCCCTTTTCTCAGGCGGAAACAAATGGGTGACAATAGCCATCCCGGTCGCAAAAACCATCGCTCCGCCCACTCCCTGGATGGCACGGAAGATGATCAGTGATGTGCTGTTAAAAGACAGTCCGCAAAGGAGGGTCGTAATGAGGATGATGGAATTGCCCCAGATAAAAATTCTTTTACGTCCCGACAAATCTGAGAGTTTGCCAAAAGGAACCAAAAATATGCCTGAGGATAAAAGAAAGGCCATGGCTACCCAGCTCATGGTCACGGCATTCATGGAAAACTGAGCCGCAATGTCGGGTAAGGCTACGTTTATGGCTGCGGCCAGCAGGGGATTCACAAAGGAGGAGAATACGATGGCATAAAGCGCGACAGAAGAATTGTCCTGGTTATTCTGCATTGGTTCAACTAATGTTTTGTGTTCCGGCTACTCCGGTTTAATGGTTACGATTATCCTTTTGTATGCTGATAGCTGGGGCACCCCTTTGTCTGTGACTTTCAGAATGAAGTGGGCAATCTCTTCTTTATCCACTTTGGGGGCAATGATGTAAGCGCCATGGGCATTCTCAGCGCCTTCCACGGAAATTGGTTTTTCCAGGGAGCCTGCTTCCGGATAGTTGAACCACAGGAAACTGAAACTGTCACCATCAGGATCGATGGTGTCAATGGCATCCAGCCCGAAACCCTGGCCTGACTTCACCGTAATTTGTTCCGGATTACTTAGCCTGATGACGGGCGGATGGTTGGCTTCCCCATAAGGTAAGGTGCACCAGTCCATGCGGGCAGCAAAGTCATGCTGAAAATCATCCCGCCAGCGCCACAGTGATACTTTATTGTCCTTGAATGAGGCTGTATCTTTTTTCACATTTCTCCCATATTCACTGTGAAGATAGGGTATGTATCCATCAGTGGCATCGGTCCAGATCTTCCTGGTTTCCGGTTCAAAAGGAACGCCTGAGCCCCCTTTTTTCCGGTTGGTGAATTCCGGCAGGTAATATGCATACCGGCCTCCCCATCCGCCCCATTCTGGATGTTCCGGATCGCTTAACCCGTTTGGAATCAGGTTCAGCCAGGAGGGGGTGTCACCTTCCATTCCCCAGGCCACATCCGGATAAACAGCACCCAGCGGACCATGCCCCTGCTGAATGTTTCCGGCAAGCCAGTTGTTGCTGATCGTTTCATTGCTGATCCCCTTTACAAAACTGTTGATGGCGCTCCAGGTGGCGCTGCCATAATCATCTCCCGGACTGACGATAAAGAACAATTCCGGATAGTTGTTGCGCAACCAGATGCCACTGTCGTCCTGGTCGGAAATCGTATACACCCGGAGTTTTGCCAGCAACCTTTTAAACTCCTTTTTGGATTCTTTTTTTTCCAGCGTATATAGCGCCTGGGCCAGGGTATTGGCGCCCCCCCAGACCGGTATCCACAGGGGACGCTCATCATTGGCCTGCAGTTCCCGGATGATCCATTCCGAGCCTTCACTATCCTTGCCCTTGCCAACACCTGACATGCCGTATTCCGGTCTGCCTTGTTTGACCAGGGCCAGAAGTTTATCAACCGGAGGGAAAGCGGGATCGTGTTTTACCAGGTTGGGTTGTACTTTTCCGTAAGCCTGAATCACCCGTTTGATAGATTCCGGGTTGACCATAGTCTTATGCCAGCACGAAGTTGTGGCTACCAAACCCCTGATGTCCAGTTCATTGGAATAGAGTAGCAACCGTACCATTGACTGGGTATCATCGGGATCTGCGTCAATATCGGAGAGGATAATCACCCGGTGTTTTGTACCGGATTGTCCGAAGATGGGATTGACTGTCAAGGACAAAAGGAGTAAAAGGGTAAATAATCTCATGATTCATCAGGTAACTTCAAACAAAGGACGAATTTAGCTTTTTTGCTAATATTCTGAACAAGGAAATTACTCAGACGCGCCGGAGATATTTGACTGGCAGCAGGAAGTCCGGGATCTCATGTTTAAGTTGGTAGTTGTCATTAACAAACACAGTTCCTCTATGGTTACCAAAAATACGCGATGTGATATTTCCAGGTGGCTGTGCGTGATGCCGGATCTTTCTTCCTTTATTGATGATTGATCAGTTCTATTTGAAATACCAAAGTTGAGTTGGCAGGAATTTTTCCCATATCCCGGTTTCCATAACCGATTGCCGATGGAATGATCAGCAACGCTTTTCCACCAGTCCTCATTTTACCTATGCCTTCTTCAAACCCGGGTATCATACGATCAACCCCAAAAGTGAATTCAAGGGGCTCATTCCTGTCGTATGAAGAATCGAATTTTGTACCATTCAGCAATTTCCCCGTATAATGAACCTTCACTTTCTCCCCTTTCGATGGCTGGATACCGGTTCCCCTCATTTGTTCAATATAGTATAAGCCGGATGAAGTTGGGTATGCGTTAATCCCATTTTGTTGCAGGTAACTCCCGATCGCCTGCGATTCAGTCATATTTGCTCCCTGGCCCGATACTGCATTGTTAACTGAATTTTGCATCTGGCCATTACAAACGCTGTTCATTAAATTGGTGAAATTAGCGTCTCTTGTCAAGGTTGGATAACCGCTTTGCTGAATCACCCGGCAATCGGCACACGCACCGGTATTGTCGCCGGTATTCGATCTGGCTGCTGCTCTCCAGTAATAAGCCATGTAAGCTTTCGGTTCAGATTCGGTGTATTTGGAAAAGTCGGCAATGGCCTGGGCATAATCGAGCTTCCTGTAATAAGCAATGCCTCTTAAATAGTATGAAGAGACATAATCGGTTTTTATTGCCTGTGGTACAGCTTGCGAAGAATAAGCATTTAACACCCAATTACAGTACTGAATCGCCTTGTCAAACTCATTAGCCCCCAGCGTAGCTGATGCCAGTCCGAGTTGGTAAAGTGTCTTGCGCATCCGGGATTTATCTGTTTCCGTTTGCAAATTCAGCAGACGTATGGCATTTTCTAAATCGCTGATTGCATTCTGGTACCTGCCGGTCGCTATGTATGTGGAACCACGCTTAAAATATGCGTCATGGTCGGTGGTATTCTGGTTAATCCACGAGGAGAGATCGGAAATGGCTTCGTCGTATTTTTTATCTATACTTTTAAACCAGCCGGAATACTTCCTGTTGTTGTACTGATCGGGAATATCGTTTTTCCTGAGGTTTATATTGATGAAATGCCCCCCCTGAAAATCAATGGAACCTTCGATCAGGTGTATTTTTTTCACTCCTTTGGGCAATGGGGGAAAGCCCATATAGTATCTTACCGTTTCACCGGCTGCCATTTTCCATGCTTCTGACGGCTCCTTGAACCTGGTGGTTACGGTGATCATATATTCCTTTCCGGTTTTAGCATCCACTATCCTGTAATTTTTTTCCGGTTTGTTGGTATGGATTACCCATTCAGCATCAGGATTGGGTTTTACATATTTCATCCAGACAAATACGCCCTGATCAGTCGAACTTATTTTCTCGAGGGTGAATGCTGATTGGGAAGGGCAAACCATATTGACGTCCACTTCGAAAGATGTCGGACGGTTCAACCACCATATTATAAAAGCTGCAATACCAAGCAAAACAGGAATTCCAATAAAAAGAGCCGTTTTCCCGGAAGATTTTTTTGTTGTTTTACCCTCTTTTTTAACCCGGGCTGACTTATCGTCTCTCACAGTGGCTGCCTGTCCCTTTGTTATTGGCGGTTGGGCTGTTTGAGCTTGTTTC
>DAIDJX010000246.1:4898-5160 GCA_027451165.1 Prolixibacteraceae bacterium
GCAGGTAGTGTTTTGCTTCTTCCTTAATTTCCAATGCCGTAGGCCTATCCCAGGGTTCCTTTGCCATGCACCTTGAAACCAGCGCGTTGAGCCCTTCGGAATACCGCGAAGGAATATCAGGGATTTCGGCATTTTGGAGCAGAAGCAAACCACCCAGGTCGCCAAACGGCATATCAGCACAGGTCATTTCGTAAATCGATACACCTAAGGAAAAAATATCATTGGCTTTGATGGGTATCCTTGCTTCGTTGTTTTTGCTGAA
>DAIDJX010000247.1 GCA_027451165.1 Prolixibacteraceae bacterium
AAGAGATATAACGGTTAAAAAACTCAGAGATCCCCGTTCAGGGGATCACAGGTAATTCATTCCGGAAAGAGACCTATCCGAGGAAAATCACCAAAATACAGACGATAAGCGCAAAAAATGCTACCCCTTCAATCAGTGCAGCGCCCAAAATAAGGGTATTCCGGATATCTCCGATGGCTTCAGGTTGACGGGCAATGGCTTCCAGGGAACTGGCCCCGATTTGTCCGATTCCGATACCTGCACCCACTGTGGCTAAACCTGCACCGATGGCTGCTCCCATAGGTCCCAGCACCACATCAGCCAGCATAGTAAATAAAGTTGTCATAATGAATTGATTATTAATTTATTCAACAATTGGTATCAATGATGTTCTGCCGTGGCCATTCCGAAATAGAGGGCCGACAGCAGGGTAAAAACGTAAGCCTGAATAAAGGAAACCAGCACATCCAGTAGCAGGATGAACACGGCAAACAAAATGGATACCGGACTGAACACAAAACCGGCAAAAGCTCCCCATAAATTGCTGAAAATAAAAATCAGGCAGACAAACACCGTTACGATCAGGTGACCGGCCAGCATGTTGGCAAAAAGTCGGACCATCAGCACAAACGGTTTGATCAGCACGCCAAGAAATTCAACAAAGGGCATTAACGGGATGGGATATTTCATCCACCAGGGAACGTCGGGATTAAATACCTCTTTCCAGTAATGTTTATTTCCACTGAAGGTAGTGACAACAAAAGTAAATAAAGCCAAAACCAAAGTCACTGCTATATTGCCGGTTACATTGGCTCCGAACGGAAAAATCGGAATCAGCCCCAGCAGGTTGTTTAGCAGGATAAAGAAAAACAGGGTCAGCAGCAGTGGAAGATATTTCTCATATTTTTTCGGGCCGATGGCCGGAATAGCGACTTCATCCCTGACAAAGAGGATCAGGGGTTCAAACAAATTCAGCATCCCGGAGGGGGCTTTGGTGATGCTGGTTTTTGCCGAGCGGGCAGCGAGGATCATGGAAATCAGCAGGATAAATGCTGCAATTAAGGTGCCGGCAACGGTTTTGGTGACTGAAAAATCAAATGGTTTACTGATTTCCCCGTTGCTGCCGGTCTCGATGATTTTTCCCTCGTTCTCCCCTTCCGCAGCAATGGAAAAACCGTTGTAGGAAGAATGGCCGTGATGGAAACGGGAAGACATAAAGGCATGAAAACCGCTGGTTTTGCTGTACAGGAGAACAGGTAACGGTACAGAAATGTGGGTCTTCCCAAAGGTGGTGATGTGCCATTCATACGCATCGGATACGTGCTCTATGATGAATTTTCCCGCATCAAACGAAGAACTTTCTTCTTTTGCCGGCTGAACAGCAGTGGTATCATGCTGGGCTTTAACCGGATTTAACAAAACCAGGGTCAAAAAACCAACGATTACCAGGTATTTCGTATATTCATTCATTTTGATGCAAAAGACAGATTGTCAAAAATACGCTTTTTTTAAATCAAGCAACTTATCCCTCCTGATTTTGATAAAGGATTATCTATTTTTATTTTTTGGTTTCCTGCAACCTGCCTGATCCCCAAATCAGTTCGTATACCTCCAGAAATATGTAAATCAAATACATAATACCAAATACGACGATGAAGACCAACAGGTCCTTCTTCAGAAACAAGGCATAAAGAAGAGTTAGCAGAATGTAAACAAACATCCTGAAAATGGTAACCACCATTATTTTCCGTACAAATTTTCCGAATTCCCCGGGATCGGTATTTACCAGCCAGTTAAAGGAGAAATAGGTGAAAGCGGAAACAAATGCCAGTAAAAAGAGAAAGACCGGAATATAAAAGGAGGGCAGTAAAAAGGAAAAAACAAGCAGCAATACCCCTGCCAGGGCAAGGGTAATGTACAGGAGTTTCTTCAGAAAGGTTGACGGGACAGGTTTCATTTTCCCTTCAGGTCGGTTTTTTCAGAGCGGTGGAACAGCCTGTTTAACAGCTATTGATTTTTTTTCTCGGGGGCAGAGCCCATCTGGCAGGTGCCGGAGAAAACGCAACCAGGTTCTACTCCCAGTTTGGAAATGATGATGTCACCTGTAACAACAGCCGAAGATTTCATGGTTAACAGGTCAGAGGCGGTAATTTTTCCCTTGAAATTACCGGAAATTTCAATGTTGGAGCATACGATCTCTCCTTCAATACTTCCGGTTCCGCCAATAACCAGTCTTCCTTTGGTCGTGATATTGCCCTTGAGATAGCCATCAATTCTGATGTCTCCGTCAGAAACGATATCTCCGTTGATTTTTGTTCCCTGGCTGATCAGGTTAATGTTTTGACTGGGGGTTTCCGGACTCGATTTCTGGTTCATTTTCATCACTGTTTGTTAATATTTAACTTCAGGGATGGATATAAAAATCCAATTCCTTACCACAGAAAAAAAAAGATCAGATAATTTGCTCTGATCTTTATGGAGTGAATTAAACGGCAATTTGCTTTTCGACCACCTGTTTTCCCCTGTAGTAACCACATTCAGGGCAGATGTTATGGAATTTTACAGTTGTTCCGCAGTTGGAACAGGTGGACAAGGTCGGAACTTCTGCCTTATCATGCGTTCTGCGTTTATCTCTTCTTGTTTTCGAATGTTTATGTTTTGGATGTGCCATAATGTATAAAGTTTTTAATTGTTATTCAACAGGTTTTTTAACTGGTCCCATCTGCCATCATTTTCAGCAGCAGCGGAGACCCGGTATTCATTTATTTTTCGCAGCATTTCAGGATTACACCCGTGTTGCCCCTCTTTTCCGGAGGGATGGACATGGCGCAAAGGAATGCTCAGACAGCTGTATTCATAGATGATCTGGGCAACGTTGAGTTGATAATCCTCCGGATGAAGCCAGATTACCTCGTCTTCATCCTCGTTGTTGCCTTCTCCGGATTTTACAATTAGTACAGCATTATGCTTAACCGGCTGGTCGTAAAGTTCCAGACAGCGGTCACAAGTCAGCCTGACCGTCCCTTTCAGAACAAGTGCCAGAGACATGTAACTGCTTCTTTTCTCAAGGGTTATCCTTACCTGGATATCCGCCTGGTCAATAAGACTGTTTTCAAAAAGTTCAAAGAACGACGGGCCGATTTGATAGTCAAATTCATGCTTTCCTTCTTTTAAACTCTTGAAAGCGATAGCATATAATGACAATTTTTCCACGGCAAAAAAAAGTGCTGCAAAATTATATTTTTTTACAATATGAATGGAACAGAAAGGAAAATATTTGAATATTATCCTTTTATCTGTGGTTTGTGTAAAATAATCCTGAACGTGGTACCTTTGTTTATTTCGGAATCCCGTATAAAAATTCTCCCTTTATGATAGTTTTCCACGATTCTTTTTGCCAGGGAGAGCCCCAGTCCCCAACCTCTTTTTTTAGTGGAAAAACCGGGCTGAAAGATGGTCTTGAATTGTGATTTCAGTATTCCTTTCCCGGTATCGGTTACATCAACAATGACTTGTTCCTCTTTCTGCCGGAGGGAAAAAGTGATTTGCCCGGAACCATTCATGGCATCCATGGCATTTTTGCTCAGATTTTCCACTACCCATGAAAAAAGGGCTTCATTGAGGGGAATTTCCCAGTTTTGAGCCTGGTCGTAACGGATTTCATATTTTACTTTTTCCGGAGAGCGATGTTTCAGGTATTCTACGGAAGAATGGATGACGTCGACCAGGTTGGTGAGGATAAGTTCTGGTTTGGAACCGATTTTGGAGAAACGGGCAGTAATTTTTTCCAGACGGCTGATGTCCTTTTCCAGTTCAGAAACTGTGGTTTCATCCGTATTTTGAAGTTTCAGCAATTCCAGCCAGGCTAACAAGGATGAAATAGGGGTACCCAGTTGATGGGCGGTTTCTTTTGACATGCCCACCCAAACCTGGTTTTGCTCTGCTCTTCTGGATGCGCTGAAGGCCAGATAAGCCACACCGATAAACAGGAAAATAACAAGCAGCTGAACGACCGGAAAAAGCCTCAGATTTCTGAGCAGATAAGATTCCCGGTAATACAGGTATTGTTTCTGAATATCAGAGATATAAATTTCGATGGGGGCATTCTGTTGCTTCATTTTCCGCAATTCTTTGTGCAAGACCTCCTGTTGCCGGTTGGGGGGAAGAGTAATGTTCTTAAAAATCAGAATAGAATCCGCTTCGTTGGTAACTATCAATGGGATAGAGGTGTTCTGATCACTGATCTTTACGATAAGCGTAATGTCCTGGTTTGAATCAAGATTTTGGCTGGCCAGTGTATGGGTGGCTTCTGCCCAAAGTTCCACCTTTTTTCTTTCTTCCTCGGAAAGCTTCCCGGTAAGCCAGTTGGTGTACCACAAAGAAGCAACTCCGATCAGCACGGCAAATAAGAAGAGAATAATCTTCCACCTGCGTTTTTTCAGATATATGTCCACTTCCGGAAAAATTAAAAGTATGAACAGATAAAACGCAAAAGTCCCGGAAAAATTATCCCTGCAGGAAACGGATTACCGACTGATAAATACCTTCCGGATGAATTCCGCAAATCTGGTATAACTCAGGGAGAGCGCCATGTTCAATAAATCGGTCGGGAATACCGAGAATTTTCAGCCTGCAGTTAAAATTTCCGGCAGTCAGTACTTCTGAGACAGCGCTCCCGAAACCTCCCTCCACGGTTCCATCTTCAACGGTGATGACATACTTAAAGGCATTGAAGATTTCCCGTAGCGTAGTTTCATCGAGGGGTTTTACGAAACGCATGTCGTACCAAGCAGCTGAAATATCCTGCTGGTGAAGTTTTTTCAGGACTTCCGGCATAAATAATCCCGGTTTGCCTATGGTAAGAATGGCAACCTCTTTCCCATCTGCCATTTTCCGGGCTGTTCCGGGTTCAATTTTTTCAAATGGTTTTCTCCAGTCGGTATAAACACCGCAACCCCGCGGATAGCGGATAGAAAAAGGCCCCATGTTCTCCAGCTGGGCCGTGTACATCATGTTGCGCAATTCTTTCTCATCCATCGGTGCTGCTACGATCATATTGGGGACCAGCCGCATGTAGGCCAGGTCAAACACACCATGGTGGGTGGGCCCGTCTTCCCCGACCAGTCCTCCACGGTCGAGGCAAAATACAACGTTTAAATTCTGAATGGCCACGTCGTG
>DAIDJX010000248.1 GCA_027451165.1 Prolixibacteraceae bacterium
AATCCGAAATATTTTAATTCATTCCTGATACAATTATTAAAAAATGATTATATTATAATCGTCAAAAATGATTATATTTTAATCAATGTATCTGAACTGTCACAGTTATTTCAGTTTGTGCTACGGCACCCTGTCGGTGGAACGGCTGGTGGAAGAAGCTTCCCGGAAAGGGATCAGGGCTATGGCGCTTACCGATATCAACAATTCCACCGGTATACTCGACTTCGTGCAGGAATGCACCCGCGCAGGGATTAAACCCCTGGCGGGCATTGAATTCCGGAACGGACAACAGCCCCTTTATGTGGGCATCGCCCGCAACAACGAGGGCTTCTATGAACTCAACGATTTCCTGAGCCGGCATCTTATAGAAAAAAAGCCATTTCCCGGAATGCCTCCCTACCTTCCGAATGCCTGGTTCATCTTCCCCTTCGAAAGCCGCAAACTGGAGCAACTGAGCGACAATGAATTCATCGGGGTGCGCTATTCCGACCTGAACCGGCTGCGCATCATCCATTCCCGGGCCGACTACCGGAAAATGGTCAACTGGGCGCCGGTGACCTTCGGGGGAACGGACGACTATTCCCTGCACCGCCACCTGCGGGCCATCGACAACAATACCCTGCTGAGCAAACTGACCGGCTCCATGCTGGCTTCAAGCGATGAAGTCTTCCTGCCGGAATCCCGGCTGCTCGAAGTCTATGCCGATTTCCCGGAATTGCTGCAAAATACCCGCCGGATCCTCGATGAAGGCTCCATCAGCTTTGAATTCAGCTCTATCAAAAACAAACAGACTTTTACCGGCAGCAAATTTGATGATAAGGTACTGCTCGAGAAACTGGCGCTGGATGGTCTGAAATACCGCTACGACAAAAACAGGAAGGCCATGGAGCGGGTCAGGCATGAACTGGAAATCATCGACCGGCTGGGCTTCTCTTCCTATTTCCTGATCACCTGGGACATCATCCGCTACTCCATGAGCCGGGGGTTTTACCATGTAGGACGGGGCAGCGGGGCCAACAGCGTGGTGGCCTACTGCCTGAAAATCACCGATGTGGATCCCATCGAACTCAACCTCTATTTTGAACGCTTCCTCAATCCTAAACGTAGCTCCCCGCCCGATTTTGACATTGACTATTCCTGGAAAGACCGCGACGAGGTGCAGGATTACATCTTTAAAAGGTATGGCCCGAAATATACCGCCCTGCTCGGGACCATCACCACCTTCCAGGGACGATCCACCCTCCGCGAACTGGGGAAGGTGTACGGATTGCCCAAAAATGAGATCGACATGCTGGTCAATGAACCCGAAAACAACCTGAACGAAAACGAACTGACCCGCAGGATGTACCGCATCGGCACCATGATGGACAATTTCCCCAACAACCGGAGTATACATGCCGGTGGAATCCTGATTTCAGAAAAACCGATCAATTACTACACGGCGCTCGACATGCCGCCCAAAGGATTTCAAACCACCCAATGGGACATGTATGTGGCGGAATCAATTGGTTTTGAGAAGATTGACATCCTCAGCCAGCGGGGGATCGGCCACATCAAAGAAAGCGTGGAAATCATAGAACGCAACCGGAACCAGAAGATTGACATCCACCAGGTGCAGGCGTTCAAGACCAATGAGCAGGTCAGGAAACAACTGAAATCGGGGGAGACCATCGGCTGTTTTTACATTGAAAGCCCGGCCATGCGCGGGTTGCTGAAGAAACTGCGCTGCGACAATTACATCTCCCTGGTGGCAGCCAGTTCCATCATCCGTCCGGGAGTGGCCAAAAGCGGAATGATGCGGGAATACATCCAGCGCTTCCACCATCCGGAAAAGATCAACTACCTCCACCCGGTGATGAAAGAGCAGCTGGAAGAAACCTACGGGGTGATGGTGTACCAGGAAGATGTGCTGAAAGTGTGCCATCATTTTGCCGGTCTGGACCTGGCCGATGCTGATGTGCTGCGCCGGGCCATGAGCGGCAAATACCGGTCGAAGGCTGAATTTCAGAAAATAGTGGAAAAATTCCATGAAAACTGCGAACTCCGGGGCTATTCCAAAGAACTGACGGCCGAGGTGTGGCGGCAGATTGAAAGCTTTGCCGGCTATTCCTTTTCCAAAGCCCACTCAGCGTCGTATGCCGTGGAAAGTTTCCAGAGTCTCTACCTGAAAGCGCATTATCCGCTGGAATTTATGGTGGCTGTGATGAACAACTTCGGAGGCTTTTACCAGACCTGGGTCTATGCCAATGAAGCCCGGCGCTGCGGAGCCACGATCGACCTGCCCTGCGTCAACCACAGTGAGATTCTGAATACCATCGAGGGAAAGACCATCTACCTCGGCCTGGCACTGATCAACGGTCTGGAGGAAAAAACAAGTACCCGGATCGTGGAAGAAAGGCGACGCTTCGGGGTTTTCCGTTCCTTAGACGACCTGATCAGCCGGGTACCCCTGCACAAGGAACAGATCACCCTGTTGATCCGCACCGGGGCGCTGCGGTTTACAGGGAAATCGAAAGCCCGGCTGTTATGGGAAGTGCACATGCTCCTCACCCAGAAAAGGACGTTGCACATACAGCCGCAGCTTTTCATTCAGCAGAATAAACCCTTCACCCTTCCTCCCTTTGAGGAAAAGCCGATGGAAGCTGTCTATGATGAACTGGAACTGCTGGGATTTCCGGTTACCCTCACCTTCTTCCAGATGCTGCAAACCGTCTGGCGGGGAGAGATCAACGCCTCCAACCTGGGCGAACATGCAGGAGAAACGGTAAAACTGCTGGGGCTGCTTGTTACCATCAAGTATGTCCGGACTACCAAGGCAGAAGTCATGCACTTCGGCTGTTTCCTGGATGAAAATGGCGAATTCTTCGATACGGTGCATTTTCCGGATTCCCTCAGGGACTATCCTTTCAAAGGCAGGGGCGTCTATCTGCTGCTGGGAAAAGTGACTTCGGAATTTGGTCATCCTTCCCTGGAAATTCAGAAAATGGCCAAAATGCCATTGCAGGGCGATCCGAGGGAGAAGTAACCGGTGACCGGTAATTCGCTACCTCGCGAACAGTTTACCCCGACTAAAAGTCGGGGCAGGTATGCGATCCCGTATCTGCTTTGTCAGATCGGGACGATATTCGGTATTCGTAAACAAAAAAGTTGTACTATTGTTCCACTTTCCAAAACAATGAACATTAAGTACCGATATATGATTTTCTTCCTTGTCGTCCTGACAGTGACCATTCTGGTCAATCTTTATATTTACTACCGTACACGGCCGGTTTTCCCCTCCGGAACCACAGGCTGGTGGCTGTCATTTGGCCTGTTCTGGCTGATTGCCCTGGGCTACATGCTGGGCAGGTTCGCGGAACGGGCAGGACTGAACTGGGTGGCAGAGCCGCTGATCCGGGCCGGCTCCTGGTGGCTCGGCGCCATGCTCTACCTGACCCTTATCTTTCTACTGCTCGATATTCTTCGGGGAATTTCATGGATCCCACTGCCTGGATTAAAAGGTTTTTTTAGTTTTCCCTGGTTAAGTGCCAAAGGAAAAACAGTTTCCCTGGTGGTTTATGCCGTCACGGCAGTCATCCTTACTGCTGGTTACATCAATGCCCGGTATCCCGCGCTGATACGGCAGCAGGTAAAAATCAGCAAGCCAATGACTTCCCCCACCTATAAAATTGTGCTGGCCTCCGACATCCACCTGGGTACAATGATTGCCAATGGAAGATTGACCCGGATGATCCATACCATCAACAGTCAGCAGCCCGATCTGATTCTGCTTGCCGGGGATATTTTCGATGAAGACCTGGGGCCTGTTATACGGAATAACCTGGGCGATTTACTGAAAAACCTGCAGGCCAGGGAAGGAACATACGCCATTCTGGGGAACCATGAATTTTTCGGAAATGCCGGGGAAGCAGAGAAATACCTTGAAGACCACAAAATCAAGGTGCTCAGGGATAACTCCGTCCTGCTCCCGTCCGGGATTAATCTGGTAGGCAGGGAAGATATCACAGGAAATCGGATGAACGGGCAAGTTAGAAAATCGCTGCCGGAACTGCTGGCAAAAACAGAACCTTCAAAACCAGTCATCGTGATGGATCATCAGCCCTACCACCTGAAAGAAGTGGCTGCCCTGCCCGTCGATCTCCAGGTTTCAGGACATACCCACCACGGTCAATTGTGGCCTTTTAACTACATTACCAGCGCCATGTTTGAGATCAGCAAAGGCTACGGAAAAATCGGAAATACCCATTTTTATATCTCCCCCGGTGTAGGCACCTGGGGCCCACCCATCCGCACCTCCTGCCGCCCGGAGATCATCGTGCTGGAAATTTCCGGGTCTGTTTCATACCAATGACAGGTTTTTACAACTAATACATATTTGCTCAGGATCAGCAGTATCAGATCACATTTTTTTAATTACTTTTAACCCTGATTTTCAATGTTATACTCTAAACGTTACAAAAATGGGACAATCGTTATCACAACTTTATGTGCATCTGACATTCGGAACAAAGTACAGGGAATCGCTCATCAACCAGGCCGATGAGGAACGACTTCACAGCTACATGGCCGGGATACTGAAGAATTTTGAAAGTCCGGCCCTGATCATCAATTCGGTACCCGACCATGTCCACATTCTCTTCCGGTTATCAAAGAACTATGCACTGGCAAAGGTTGTTGAAGAAGTAAAAAAACAATCTTCAAAATGGATCAAGGGAATCGGGAAAGGATATCTCTCTTTTACCTGGCAGACCGGCTACGGAGCTTTTTCAGTTAGCAGCAGGGCGGTTGAGATCGTCAGAAAGTATATCCGAAACCAGAAGCGGCATCACAGAACCAAGTCGTATGTCGAGGAATTGGAGCGTCTCTTCATGGAAAACGGTGTTATAGAATTCGATCCGGAATTCTATTGGAGGTAAATCACTTTCCTCATCAGGCTGAAAGCCTGACAGATCGGAACCAGGGGCATCGTCCCTGGTTCCCCCTCCCCTCAGGCTGAAGGCCTGAGATTCCGTAAGAGTGCTTCTTCACCATGTGGGGCCTCTCCCGGTGGGACCTGCCGCTGAGGCGGTGATGCTCAGGGTGGCAGTGACGCTCCGGTGGGACCTGCCGCCGGGGCGGTGATG
>DAIDJX010000249.1 GCA_027451165.1 Prolixibacteraceae bacterium
GGAGTAATGTACCGGTTCAGGACAGAAAGGGAAATGATTCCGGAGAAATGCATTGAAATCAAAGGAATTGTAACGGATTCCGTGCACAAATCTCCACTTGGGGCATTTGTGCTGGTTACCGATCCAATACTGGGAAGGACTGAGTTTATTACAAATTCAGGAGGGAAAAACGGTAGATGGAAAACGCTTCTGTTAGCAGGAAAACAATATTTGCTGCACATATGGAAAGACAGGTATTCCCATTACTATAGACTTTTCACTCCGGGTGAGACTACTTCTGACCGGAATCTTCCGGTAGAGCTCACCCCGCAGGTTGATGTAACCTTAAACATCTACGACAGGGAGGAGTTGTGGCCGCTTATGGCAGACATAAGTATTACCGACGAAAAAGGAATTGCTGCCGGAATTACTCCATGGTTTAAAGAACAGGGAATACAGAAAATTATACTTCCCATCGGCAAACATTACCTTTTTAATGTATCCAGGAAAGATTACGTTACCAACTCCCTTGACTTAAACCTTTCAGAGATTGTACTTTTTGACCATTTCACCAGAGATATTGAACTGGAACCGGTTAAAAGGAAACTGGAGATTCTTGTTACTGAAAAAGACACCCTCCTGCCCCTGGATGCCAGTATTGAAATTACAGATGTCCGCAACAGCCAGTTCTTTCCGGTTCCTACCGGGACTAAGGGTTTCTACTCCATCCTGTTGAGGGAGGGAGAACAGTATGAACTGGATGTCAGAGGACCAAAGTATTATGCGTTCAGGCATTTAGCCATTGATCTGGACAGTGACCGCGTCATGAAAAGTATGACGGTTGAACTCACCCCCCTGACCAGAAAAGTACCCATAAGGCTGAATAACATCAATTTCGAGCTGAATTCTGCCGACCTTATGCAAAGTTCTTATCCCGAATTAAACCGGGTCGTAAGGCTTCTGAAAGACAATCCTGATATTTATGTGGAATTGTCGGCGCATACCTGCGATATCGGGAGCGATCATTTCAATGATCTTCTTTCATTAAAGAGGGCCAGGTCGGTTGTTAATTACCTGACTACTAACGGAATAAAATATAGTAGAATGATCGCACGCGGTTATGGGGAAAAGATACCGCTTGTTCCAAATACATCGGAGGGTAACAGAATGCAGAACCGTAGGGTGGAGCTCAAGATTCTGGATGAAAATGACCAGGAATTCCAGGTGGAGGAGAGAATTAATGAGTAAGGCTATGAAAACACGTCAATCCAACAGCTGCCCTCTTATCAGGAGAATCATTCTTTTGATGGTTTTGGGGTTATCTTTTACCAGCGGCTGGTCTCAAAACTACCTCAAAGAAGTTTGGGAGGAAATGGATAACACCGACAGGTTTTCAAACCTGATGAAATTAAGTCAGGTCCAGGGTATTTATCCGGGAAAAGCTGTCATCTATTTCTTCATCGGGAATATTTATGATCAATACCTTCGTGAAGCAGACCCTTTGGTGATGTATGATGCCGTTGTGGCGAATTACTACCAGTTTAACAATTACTATGGTTTGTTGAAACTGAAACTGGATGAAAAACAGGCAAACCAGTACCGGGAATATTTCGGACCGGTCGAGATCATCAGTGATAAAAAGAAAGCTCACCTGGAAGATATTCTGGCTGAGATAAAAAAAAGGGAGACCAGCACCGCAGAATACTTCCGTAATGCATCAAATGTTCATGAAAACTATGTCAGATGCATCACCAAATACAATGAGTGCCTTTTCCGTTTCAGGGAGATTACCAGGGCATATCCCGACTTGAAAACTCTCTTTTTACTGACAGACAATCGCTTACAGACAGATTTCCGGAACCTTGCCCTTAATTTTGATTCGGTACAGGTCTTTTTTAACGCCTATAAAGAAGCCTGTAAAAGAATCCCTTCCCTCCAAAACATTTATGACTATCAGCTGAACGACATTACGACTTACCGTTTGGAAGGCCTGACAGAAGCCGATTTTTATGCGCCTGTTGTCAAACTTTGGAATTATTCTGCCTGGGCCAGGCAATTTCTCCAGACCATGGAAACCGATATTAATGACATCAGAAAAGGGACGGAAGCCAGCGACCGGGAACTCACAGACAAAACAAACAAACTGAAAAAGGAAGCGGTTTATTATCCGGGAGAAATCAGGGAACCAACCCGTGATAAATTGTATTACCTGACCGGTAAATATGATTATGCGTCCATCACCAATGAATTGATGACCTACCGGAAACAAAAACTGCATTTCCTCTCCCTGATCCGGTCGGGAATGAATGATCCGGCAAATACTACGGATTTTGAACTCAGTCCAAAACTAATGTTCTATAATAGTCTGGCAGATGAAAAGACAGCCCTGAATGCTTTTGCGGATCAGATGAAAAGAAAAATTACAACCGGCAAAACAGCAAAGTATATACAGTTCTTCTTCGATCATTATAAGGGGATGGAAGGTTTTGCGAGGTGGTGTGAACTGGAAAAACTGGACAACAATCAAATTTTTGACAAAAACTTATCCAATCTTGAAGAGTTTTGTAAGATTAACAGGAACCTTTTTCCGTACCGGGATAGCATGCTTACTTTTAACCGGATGAAAGTTCCATTCGGTGTCCAGCTTAATGCCGGTCAAACGGGAAAAGATACCCTGCTTACCCTGAGCGTCACCCCTTTTCAGAAAAGGTGGTTCTATCTGAGTGGTTTGGAAACCGATAAAAAGGGAAGTCAAACCCCTTTTCTGGCTAAAGTAAAACCGGAAGGCAGTATTGATTGGTTGGTTTCTCCCATACCCAAGGGATCGAAATACGAAGAAATCCGTCTGCATTCCGTTCAGGTTACGGTCGACAGTGCCTGTTGGGTGCTTGGAAGTGCCTCTTCTACTCTTCCCGATTCAAGTCGTCAATTTTTTACCTATAAATCGGTCATAAACTGGAAAGGCAAACCAGGAAGTTATTTTGTGCCAGATTCTGCCGGATATCCGGTAATGCTATGGGTAGATGATATCAATGAACAATACCTTTCCATAACGGAAGGTTCACCTGACACACAGGGATATAAGCCATTAAAATTGAAGCTTTTTAACTTCAGGGATTCATTGGTTTGGGCACATACAATCCTGACAAAGGGTAAATTTGGAAATGTGCTGGTAACCAACTCCGATTTTTTCATCACCCTTTCCTATCATGCTTTGGAAGTAACCCGGGCAGCCGGAAGGAAAATCCTGCCTGTTGGACAATCTGCCATTGCCGGGATATATCTCCAAAGGAACGGCAATATCAGTCACATCAACGATTATCTGGTATCCGGTGAAGTTCAGCTGATCAGTTCAGAGAAGGTGTACGACAATACCCTGCAGATCTATGCCAAAATCACACAGGCAAATCAGCCTGACTCTTATTTGTACCTGCTCACCGACAACAAGGGGCGTCCAACATTTGTTAATGATCCGGATTTACGATATGAAACCAAAACCATGCTTCAGGGTCAATGGACAAAATGAAGACAATAGCAAGATCCCTGAACAATTTTTCTACATCGCCATAATCTGCCAACCGATATTCAGATCCAGGTTAATTCCGGGAATAATTAATTTCAGGAATGTAAACCGGATGGCAACCCCATTTTCCATTTTCCTGATGTTTGCGCTAAGAATCAGGAATTTCCATTCAGGTTTCTTCCGTACTATCCAACTCCTTTTTATACCGTTTGACATCTTTCAGCGCTTTATAAATGATCCACTCCAACTGTCCGTTAGTGCTTCTGAATTCATCAGCAGCCCACCGTTCCACGGCAGCCAGTACAGCTGCATCCAGCCGGAGTGCAAATGTTTTTTTCTTTGTCATTACTGCCTCATTCGTTAGCAATACCTCTACTTCGCTGGCTCCAAACCAGCCATCATCTTCAGCATGGCATATTCCAATGCCTGTTTCCGCTGTGTTCCGATCATTACCACTTTCCCATTCCGCAATGTCAGCCTCATGCCCAGGTTTCCGGATACATTGTAAGCCTTACCATGTCTCCCGTAACTGGTCCTGACCCCATATCCGCCATATTCACCAATAGGATTGTATTTCCCTACCGTATAGCTGCCAATTTCTTCACGGCGGATCACTTTCCATCTTCTGAAGAAAGGTGGAAAGCGGAAATAAACGCCATTCTCCCTTACTTCCAGGTAAAGTGTGGAAAAATTGAACAGAACCAGGATACCCACCATCAGCAGGGTTACCAGTATGGCGATGATCAGGAGGCTGGCATTGCTGGCTGGATGATCACCCCAGGGTATCCCCGTGGTAACCTGGTCGAAATATCCATACCACAGAGGAACAACACTAACCCCAAAACAAGCGATCAGGAGCAGCCATAGCCACCATTGGCCGAAACGCTGTTCTTCTTTAAAAAGAGTCTTTTCCATCAGTAAATGGTGCCGGTATTAACAATCGGGGTAGCTTCCTTATCGCCGCAAAGCACCACCATCAGGTTACTGACCATGGTGGCCTTTTTATCTTCGTCCAAATGCACAATGTCTTTTTTGCTCAGTTGGTCCAGGGCCATTTCCACCATACTGACGGCGCCTTCCACAATCTTAAAGCGTGCAGCAACAATAGCGGAGGCTTGCTGCCGCTTCAACATGGACTGGGCAATCTCCTGGGCATAAGCCAGATAATTGATACGGGCTTCCATAACTTCCACACCGGCAATGTTCAGTCTTTCAGAAAGCTCTTTTTCAAGCTGATCATTCACTTCTTCCCCACCACTTCTAAGGGTAACCACCGCTTCATGATCTTCCAGATTGTCATAGGGATACAACCCGGCCAATTTACGAATAGCTGCTTCCGTCTGAATGTTAACAAAATGTTCGTAATCATCCACCTGGAAAGCCGCCTTGAAAGTTTCCTGTACCCGCCAAACCAAAACAGCACCAATCATGATCGGGTTTCCAATCTTGTCATTTACCTTGATTGGTTCAGAATTGATATTCCTGGCCCTCAGCGAGATCTTTTTCCGGGCAAAAAATGGATTTACCCAGTAAAAGCCATTATTCTTTACACTTCCCTTGTAGGCTC
>DAIDJX010000250.1 GCA_027451165.1 Prolixibacteraceae bacterium
ATCCTTGAAAAAACTCTTTATAACGGAATGCTCTCAGGAGTATCGTTATCAGGAGACAGGTTTTTTTATCCGAATCCTCTCGAATCATCAGGACAACATCAGCGGAGCGCGTGGTTCGGCTGTGCCTGCTGCCCCTCGAACATCTGCCGTTTTATCCCCTCCGTTCCGGGTTATGTCTATGCTGTTCACGAAAATGCGGTATATGTGAACCTGTTTATGTCGAATGAGGCTGAAATCAAAGTGAACGGGAAAAAGGTCATGCTCCGGCAGACTACCGCTTACCCATGGAGCGGCGACATTATGGTGGATGTCACACCAAAGACAAAGCAGGATTTTACCCTGAAAGTCCGTATCCCGGGATGGGTTCAGAGCCGGGTGTTGCCCGGGGATTTATACAGTTATGCGGATAAGAAAAATCTTGCTTACCAGGTTAAGGTGAATGGTCAGCCCGTGATGGGCAAGCCTGAAAAGGGATATATTTCCATCACCAGGGGCTGGAAAAAAGGCGATCAGGTGGAGGTTCATTTTGACATGGAACCCCGGATCGTCAAAGCCCATCCGGCCGTGGAAGCCGACAGGGGCAGGGTGGCCGTGGAACGGGGACCGCTGGTGTATTGTGCAGAATGGCCCGACAATGATTTTTCCATTTTCAGCCTGTTGTTGGGCAAAAATCCCAATTTCAATGTAGTAAGGAAGCCGGATTTGCTATTGGGCATCGATCAGCTGGTAACCCATGCGCAGTCCCTGAGTTTTAACGGAGATGGTAAACTGGAAGTCAGGGATGTGAAGCTGACCCTGATTCCCTATTATGCCTGGGCGCACAGGGGTAGCGGAGATATGGCGGTATGGCTGCCGGTGGATTTGCAAACCACCCGACCGGCTCTGCCTCCCACCATCGCTTCGGAAAGCAGGGTGGAAGCCTCCCACCCGACGAAAGCATTACGGTCCATCCGCGACGGACTTGTACCTAAAGATGCTGATGACCGTTCTGTCCCCTATTACCACTGGTGGCCGAAAGAGGGAAGCACCGAATGGATAACTTATGAATTTCCGCAGCTACAAACAGTCAGCCATTCCATGGTGTACTGGTTCGACGATGCCCCCTGGGGCGGTTGCCGGGTGCCCGGATCGTGGAAAATTTACTTCAGGGATGCCCGGGGAGAATGGGTGCCTGTGGAGAATTCAGGCAATTATGGAACAGTAAAAGGAATATCCAACGAAGTGGTATTCAAACCGGTGACCACTTCAGCCCTGAAATTGGAGGTGAAACTTCAGGAGAAAGCAGCAGCCGGAATATATGAGTGGGATGTTGAATGACTTTCCTTGTCAAAGATCTATCTTCTCGTAATACCAGTAGTTTTTACCGCTGTTTCCCATGGCTACCTTGATCAGGTAAAGTTCTTTACCTGCTTTATTAATGTACATGTAGGGTATTTCGGGAGTGACTGAAATAACATTCCCGTTTTCCGTCAGGGTTAGGTTGTTCAGACCGTGGATTTTTTTGATGAAATACCCGGAATCATCAATTCTTAGAATTTGATTGCCGGCTTCCCAGATGGAGTTCCGGCAGGCAACAAATATTTCTTTTAATGCCTGACTGTGTTCCATGGAATACAACGATCCGGAAATAGATTCAAACTGACCCAGGAGTGCAGGACTTTCCATGATCATCCCCTTGGCCTGGTAACCTGGCGACTGGTATACATTCAGCATTCCTGTGAAAATCCTTTGTCCGTCTTCCGAAGGCCAGAATTTATACAAAGTAGTCCACCATTCGTCGATCACCGGATTTACTGCCCCCTGTGAAATATCAAAAACCAGCAGAAAATCGGGCGACCAGCCTATTTTTGAGCCATAAAGCAGGCTTTTCCCCGGGACTTTTTTCAACCAACTTAGGCCGTACAGGTTTCGATTGATTTTCACCAGCTGTCCTGAATGTAAATCCACGCAAGTCAGGTTGTTGTTGTTGTCGTAAAGAACAGGTGCCAGGTAAGCCCAGCCGTTTTCTCCCAGGGCCAGATCAATACTGATCATTCCTGTTGGTATACTTTTTTGTACGGTTAGATTTTCAGGATCAATGACTGAAAGATCTGTATTGGTGAAACTGGCAACGATCAGATCTCCCTTTTCTGAAATGGCGACATTAATGGGTATTTTCTGAAAATCCAACTGTTTTTTGACTTGCCCAGACTGGTAGAGGTACATTCTGTTCGGGTTTTTTGCTGCCACCACCAGGGCGCCAGTCGCCTTGCAAAAAGCAGCATCCACCACTTCACCTTCCAACAGTTCGGCATTGCCCGACAGAGTGGGGTCAAACACCTTTATGGAAACAACCAGTTTTAAAGTTGGATTAATCCCGGAATTGGTTGCCAATACAATTTCACCGGAATAATCTCCTTTAGCAAGATTATCACGGGATATCGTCAGGCTAATTATTTGGGCAGAATTGGCATTCATGTAACCACCCTGACTGGATAAAGTAATCCAGGAAGGTTTGCTTTGGACTTCCCAAAGAAGAATACCTCCATTCAGATTATGCAGGGTGAACATCCCCTGTGTCTGATAGTTAAGGTTCAGGTTATAATTGGAAAGGCCAGGCTGGGGATTACCAAAATTCAACAGCAGAAAGGGATACTGCACATAACCAATCCCTTCCACATCAAAAACCAGGGGCAGACTGAGAATTCCATGTTGCGGAATGTCAGAGTTGGCCGGGATTTCAATCTGAAAGGAGGAGACACCGTTGCTGAAATTACCTTCCATGGGAGAAATTTTTGCCCACGCTGGAAACTGGAAAACACGCCAACCGGCGTTTCCGGCATTGGGGATGTTAAAGCTTACAGTTTTCCCCTGCTCCAGACTGGTCATCCGGATGGTATCGGCTGCCGGAGCGGCAACCGGTTTTTCCTGGTTCAGAAAGTCATTGCTGCAGGAAAAAGCAGCAGATAAAATCAGGAAAATCAGTGCGCTTTTTAAGCTATTGCTCGTTATGTTCATGGCCATGCTTTAAAAATTATAAACCAATCCTCCGGAAAGGTTATACCTGGATAAATTCTCCCGCATATCTTTATCCAGCCTGGTTTCAACGACGCTGGTGCCGTTGTCGCTGTTGATTTTTCCCAGGCTGGCCACCAGATAAGATACCCCGAGGTTCATTGCGACATGTCGTGACAGGGAGTAGCTTAACCCCAATTCACCACCAACGGCAAATGATTGTCCGGTGATGAGAACGGGCGTATTGATCAGGCTGCCTTCATCACGGTAAAGCGCCATTCCGAAGGAGATTTTAGTGTAATAACCCCATTTCCGGAGGGTGTTTTCACGTGTTAAAAGCGACAGGCCGACAAAATTGGTATATACCTTATCGCTGAAAATCCCGTAGTATTTGGTCCAGCCATCTCCGGGATCAAGGTAGCCACTAACCTGACCCTGGGTGGTGAAAACATGGTAATCCACCCCTATGCCCAGTTCACGGGTCCACATATATATAGATGCCGAACCCATGGCTCCCGTTTTAAAATCCCGGAAGTATTGTGTGATGTCACTTTCCGAAACACCCAGGTTCCTCATGTTTGCTTTGGCCGCTTTGGTGCTGCCGGCCAGGTATCCAAGGCCGCCGTTCATAAACACCACGAAACGGGAGGTTTTCCATTCTTCTCCGGAAGTGCCTGAATGGACGGAATTATCCTGTGCAGATAGAAAATAATTGGGTAGGAGGGAGAAAAACAAAGAAATAAGGATCAGTCTATGATTCATAAAAAACCGGACAAAATGAACCGCAAGGTAAAAAGATAAAAAAACAATGACAACTACTTTGGGGTTTACCCGGCAAAAACAGGGTTAAAATTAAGAAATCGCTAAAAAACCGCGTTCTTTATGAGAATGAGATTCCTCATACGCCGGATGGAGGATTCGGAATGACAAGCGCCTGTATATCAGATGTAACCGTGGCCGGGCGGAACATAATCCTGCCATAAAAAGTAATATATTTACCGCCCGGCCCCGTTTCCCATTGGTCTTGAACAACTTGTCATCCCGAATCCCCAAGTGGGCAGAAAGGTGGGAAGGAGGGGTGAGGGATCTGCTTCCTTTCTGTGGAAACTATGTCGCTCCTGGTGTGTTATTTCACCGTCAGTTTCACTTTTTTGACATCCCGGCTGTTTGAACCGATCATTAGCTCAAAATCACCGGGTTCACACACATACGCCAGGTCGTGGTTGTAATATTTCAAATCTTCGGTGGTCAATTCAAAACTTACCTCTTTGCTTTCCCCGGCTTTCAGCGCGATCTTTCTGAACGCTTTGAGCTCTTTCACCGGCCGGGTGGAGGTGCTGAACACATCCCGGATATACAGTTGCACAACTTCTTTTCCATCGCGGGGACCAGTGTTGGTCACGGTCACTTTTGCGGTTACCTTGCCATTCATCGGCATTTCCGTTGTGCTCAGGCTGATTTCCCCATATTTGAAGGTGGTATAGCTCAACCCGTACCCAAACGGGTAAAGCGGGGAATTGATGACATCAATGTAATTGCTGCGGAAGCGGGCATAAGGTTCATTTTCCCCATGCGGCCGGCCGGTGTTCTTGTGGTTGTAATAGAGCGGTATCTGACCCACATTCCGCGGGAAAGTGGTGGTCAGTTTACCGCTGGGGTTGACATCGCCGAACAGAATGTCGGCAATGGCGCTGCCGGCTTCCGATCCCGGGAACCAGGCATTCAGGATGGCCGGAACATTTTTTTCTTCCCAGGAAAGGATTATTGGCCGCCCGGTGAAAAGCACCAGGACAACCGGCTTGCCAAGGGTCAGCAATGAACGGAGCAATTCCTGTTGTGGTTCCGGAATAACCGGATTGGAGCGGGATGCCCCTTCCCCGTTCATGTTGGCGTTTTCCCCCAGCGCTGCCACGATCACATCGGCGTCCTGAGCTGTTTCCAACGCTTCTCGGAGCAGTACCACCGGATTGCGGTCGTGAACTTTTATTGGTTTCATACCCGGAATGACAAATCCCATCATCCCGTTCAGTCTTACTTCCAGCGCAGAATCTGATACCAGGTCGC
>DAIDJX010000251.1 GCA_027451165.1 Prolixibacteraceae bacterium
AAGCGGCAGGAACAGAGCGCCCGCCTGCCACCAGCAGTTTATTGCCGCTGATGGTGAAAGGCCCCTGAGGGGCGACATCGGCAAATGCCGGCGACCGGTGAGGCTGCAGGATATAGTTACTGCCGGTTCCCTCATTTTTCCAGATGATCTCCCCGGTTTCCGCATTCAACGCATAGATGAAAGTCCCCATCAGCGGGAAGATCCCGGCTGCCGTGTAGAGGATGTCATCCTTTATGACAATGCCGCCCCGTGCCGGCCACATCGATATGAATCTCCTGTTGCCCAGGAGTTTGTTGGCGGAGGGAGCCAGCATCCTTTTCCATACCAGGGATCCGTCGGATGCCTGAAGACAATAGCAGAAGCCGTCATCCCCGGTGAAATAAAGCTTTCCCCTGTTCACCGCCATCGGCAGCCTGAGGGGACCGTCGGTGTAAAAGTGCCACAGTTCCTTCCCGGTTTGAAGGTCAAGTGCTACTACCTTGTCCTTATCGTTAAACCCGAGAAAAATCCGGTTCCCGGCTACAACAGGCTCAAAAATCCGGTCGAAGGGCATCAGGTTCTGGTTCAGCGGATCATCCCATACCGGGGTCCGGGCGTCAAACTCAGCCTGCCATTGCAGGTACAGGGTGTCGGCCAGCTGTTCAGGGGTATAAGCTGACCGGTGGTGGTCATACCGCCACATGGGCCAGTCGTGCTGCTGGCTTTGTGAATTCAGAAAAAAAATAATAAAAAGAAGGACAAGCTGAATTTTCATAAAATATGTCTTATTAAGACCTTCATCCCCGGGTATTCCGTCATTGAAAACGGAAATCTTTCCGAAAAACCAAAAATAACAATACTCCGGAATTTTACAACCAATTATGTAAATTCCGATTAAATCGTACTTTTGAAAGTTGTTGAACAAAGCCTGGTCCGAATAATCAACAGGGGTGATTCTCCGGACATGTAATTGGTGTTTTCGTAATGGAGTTTTTTTGCTGCAAATCATTTTCTAAACTGATCATTCCTCTGCGGAAATTCTTTTTCCGCATCCTTTGGATATTGTTTTTCATTTTGTTCTTTCTGGAAACACCTGTAGCCCAGTCCTTAACAGAAATCCTGCTTTCAGGAAAATTTAAGGGACAAGCTATGCCTGTTTTTCTGGAACAACTTTCCCGGGAGCGTGGAATCCGTATTTTTTACCAGCCCCGGTGGATCGATACCCTGACCGTGAACAGCGATTTTCAGGAAACGCCCCTTGCCCAGGTGATGAACACGCTTTTGTGGAAATCAAAGCTGACCTGGCGGACCTTCCAGGAGGATGGTCTGATGATTTTCCCGCTTCCGGAAAGTGAAAGCAAACGGTATCAGGAGGATTTGCAATTGCTGGTGATCGGTGATCTCCGGAATGAAGGGAGGTATAAATCTGCCCTGTTGCGGGGGCGCCTCAAAGACGGGAAGAACGGGAATCCCCTTCCCGGGGCTGTCATCCAGGAAACCCGGAGCAACAAGGGTACCTCAACAGACGGGGAGGGTTTTTTCAGTATGGAGTTGCCCACCGGTGAAAATAACCTGAAGTTCTCCTACCTGGGTTACCAGCCTGTCCATCAGAAAATCAGGCTGATGGAGAACGGTTATGCGGAATTCGATATTTTTGAGGAGAGCCATACTATCGCCGAGGTGACGGTAACCGGAAAAGATGCGGATCTGCCCCGGGCTCAGATGAGCATGGTGCGGATGGATGTGGAAAAAATCAGGGAGTTGCCGGCTTTGATGGGGGAAGTGGACATTATGCGGGGAATGACCCGGCAGGCCGGAATCCAGACCGTCAGTGAGCTCTCTTCCGGGTTTAATATCCGCGGGGGCAATACCGACCAGAACCTGCTCACCATCAATGGCAGCCCGGTCTTTAACGCTTCCCACCTTTTCGGGTTTCTGTCGCTGATCAATCCCGATCTGGTGAATGATGTGCGCTTGTTTAAGGGAGGAATTCCGGCTAAATACGGGGAGAGGGTATCGTCTGTGATGGAAGTGGACATTAAGGATGGCAATGAAGAAACACTCCGCCTGGCCGGAGGGCTGGGGATCATCAACTCGCGGCTGGCCATTGACGGACCACTTACAAAGAATAAAAAACTCACCCTGACGCTGGGTGGCCGGAGTTCGTATGCAGACTGGCTGATCCGGCAGGTGCCCAATCCGGATATCTCCCAAAGTGTGGCCGACTTTTACGATTTGTCGGGGAAAATGACCTGGAAATGGAATGCCCGGCACCGGATAAGCGCCATGGCTTACCTGAGCAACGATGAATTCAGCACCAGTGTGGAGAATACCCTGGCTTACGGAAGTTTGCTGGGTGCCCTGCAATCGAGGAACCGGTTTTCAGAGAAGGTCTCCGGTGAAGGCAACCTGGCTTTCAGCCGCTACCATTACCGGCTGGGCGACATGGCCGGCGGGAAAAGCGAAGAGGCCTATTTCCTGGACAATCAGCTTCAGTACAGTTCCCTGAAATACAATGTACGGATTCACCCCAATGAGGCGAACACCTTCGAAGGGGGCGTCAATGCCATGTTTTATGAGATAGAACCCGGCAAAATCGCCGGAATGTCTGAAGTTTCCCGCATTGTGCCGGAAAAACTGAATAAGGAGAAGGCCCTGGAATGGGCGGGATACTTCAGTTATGATGCTGTCATCTCTCCCCGGGTTACGCTCTCCCCCGGTGTTCGGATGAGTTTCTTCCATCATATCGGCGATCCCGTGGTTTACCGCTACGATCCCGACCGCCCGGAGACACCGGAATCCGTGATCGATTCCCTCACTTTTAAACCGGGAGAAATTTCGAAATCCTACCGTCAGCTGGAACCCCGCCTGTTGCTCCGGTACGAGATGGAGCCCGGCAACATTTTCAGAATGAATCTGCAGCGGATCAGTCAGTATGTTTTCCAGATCAGCAATAATGCCGTGATTTCTCCGGCCGATACCTGGAAGGCAGCCGATTACCACCTGAAACCGCTCATCAGCGACCAGATAGCCGTGGGTTTTGAAACAAAAAAGCTTCCGCGGTCCCTGGAACTGACGGTGGAGGCCTATTATAAAATGCTTCAGAACCTGCTGGAGTATAAGAACGGGGCGACCCTGCTGATGAATCCCCAAATTGAAACCAGCCTGATCCCGGCCAAAGGATTTGCATACGGGGTGGAATTCCAGCTTCAGAAGAACAGCGGCCGCCTGACCGGATGGCTGAACTACACGTTTTCCAGGACCTTCCGGAGAACCGATGTCCGGTGGAAAGAAGAAGAGCTCAGGGGCGGAAAGTGGTATCCCTCGGATTATGACCGGCCGCATGACTTTTCTCTGGGTGCCGGTTATCATTTCAGCAGAAGATGGAGCATTTCCGGGAATTTTGAATACCTGTCCGGAAGGCCGGTCACCCTGCCGGAACGGCTGTACCGCTATGCCGGAGAGAGCCTGGTCTGGTATTCCGAAAGAAACAAGTACCGGATGCCACCGGCACACCGGCTCGACCTGGCCCTTACCCTGAATGAAAACCTGCGTAAAAAAAGGATGTGGAAGGGCAGCTGGACCTTCTCGGTGTACAATGTGTATGGCCGGCATAATCCCTATTCGGTCTATTACCGGAAAACCTATCCGTCGGCGGAAAACAACTACCGGGTTTATTCCCTTTTCAAATTGTCGGTGATTGGTACCCCGGTGCCCTCGCTGACCTATAACTTTAAATTCTGACCCGATGCGAAGTTACCTGATGATCATACTGTGTGCCGTGTTTTTTGCCGCTTGTGAGGACATTTATCATCCGGAACTGGAGGAGATGGAAGAATTGCTGGTCATTGAAGCCAGGCTGGTATACGGGCAAAGCACCAACCAGGTAAAGATTTACAAAACCATTGGTTTTAATGAGATGACCAAATCCTATCCTCCGGTGTCGGGAGCAGATGTTACCCTGGTGGACGACAAGGGAATAACGGTAAAACTGAAAGAAACGGAAAAAGGCAATTACCTGCTTTCCCAGCCGCTTCAACCGGCAAAAAAATATAAACTCCATATTTCCGCTGAAAAAGAAATTTATGTTTCGGCATTTGAAGAAGTTCCGCCTGTGCCTTCACCCGGTTCTGTTTACATGGAGGCGGAAGAGAAGCTGGCTCCTGCTTCCACCGACGAATCTGCCTCGCAACTGCGTCTGGTGAAGGGCGCGCAATTGTATGCCGATGTGGAGGGGCAGGGGAATGCCCGGTATTTCCGGTTTACCGGAAGAAAAGTCTGTCAATATACGTATAACGTGGAGGTCAGAGGGGGGGCCAGCCCTCCCATTCCCTTTTATGCCTGGTATTCTGCCACGCCTGCGGAATCCTTCAACATTGCTGCTCCTCCCGATTATTCTGTTACCGGGAAAATCCGGAAGCACCCGCTGGTTTTTCTGGAAAGAAGTGTCAATGTCTACATTTCAGAAGCGCCTACCGTATTTGCGGGATGGATATTCATCTGTAATCAGTATGCCATTTCAGAGCAGACCTACCGGTTTTACAGCGACCTGAAAAAGCAGTTGTCAGCCAGCGGGAAAATCTTCGACCCCCTGTATACGCAGGCAAAAGGGAATATTACCTGTACCACGGATCCGGAGAAAACGGTGCTTGGCCATTTTGAAATTGCGTCTGTCAGGGAATACCGGTTTTATATGGAACCTGTCGGCACAGACAAATACCATTTCCACCAGATACCCTGGTTCTGGGAGATCCCGTCAGCAGGAAAGGTTCAGGATCTTCCCCCTGTCTGGTGGGAATACATGGGCAAGGAGTATCCTGCAGGTATGGGCAAATTGGATGAAAAATGAAAATGATAAATACCATAAAATTCATTTTCCTGCTTGGTTTGTTGATCCTCCGGACAACTGTATCCGCTGCTTCTTCATCGGAATCCTCCGGGATTTTTATTTTTCCGGATCGTTCATGGGCCCTTTCCGGGGACACGCTATGGTTTGCGGTATCCTGTGTTTCCCCTCCGGAAGGCTCCGGTAATGTGGTCCACATTCAC
>DAIDJX010000252.1 GCA_027451165.1 Prolixibacteraceae bacterium
TCCGGAGCACTGACCGATATTCTGAAATACCACGTGCTGGCCGGTAAGGTCAAATCGACCGACCTGTCGAACGGGATGAGCGCCACCACCTTGCTGGGTAAAGACATCAAGGTTTCTATCAATGCCCAGGGTGTGTTCATCAACAATACCAAAGTCACTGTGGCCGATATCATGACCGACAACGGAGTCGTACATGTGCTTGACGCTGTGTTGATTCCGCAGGCTGTGACCAGTGCGAAAAGCTTGTCAGCCATGGAGTCATCCTTCAGGCTCTATCCGAATCCTGCTACTTCAAATGTTTCCTTGGAATTTGATTCAGGGATGGATTATTCCGGTTCCACGGTGAGCATATTGGGTTTGGATGGCAGGAAAGTCACTGAAATCCCTGTGAATGGTTCAAAAATTTCTTACAATCTCAATGGATTGAGAAGTGGTATTTATATGGTTGTTTTCAAAAAGGGCAACAATATTCAAACCCGGAAACTTATTGTGAACTAAGTAATTCACTTAAAAGTATAAATAAAGCAGGGACCAATTTGGTCCCTGCTTTATTATTTGCTTAAATGGTTAAAACCCTGCGCCACCAGGGGGATCAGCGCCCCTGCACCGGTTACCAGCATGGCCCCGTCTTCTGGACGTGTCATGTGGCCGATTACCGTAATATCCGTATCGTTTTTCACTTTGTCAAAATCTGCGATGGGGATGGTGAAGAGCAATTCATAATCCTCTCCGCCATTCAGGGCAGCCACCAGCGGGTTGATGTTCATTTCCAGTGCCATATCCCTGGTTTGTTCGTCATAGGGGATTTTATCCTCATGCAAGCGGCAGCCAACCCCTGATGCTTTGCACAGGTGCAGGATTTCTGAGGATAGCCCGTCTGAGATATCAATCATGGAGGTGGGCCTGATGTCCAGATTTTTGAAAATGCCGGGGATGTCGTACCTGGCTTCGGGTTTCAACTGGCGCTGCAGGATATAATCAAATCCTTCCAGTTTGGGCTTCATTTGCGGGTTTACCTTGAAAACTTCATTTTCCCGCTCCAGAAGCTGGAGGCCCATATAGGCCCCACCGAGATCGCCGCTGACACACAGCAGGTCGTTCGGGGAGGCTCCGGAACGGTAGGTTACTTCACCAGGAGCGGCAGTACCGAGAGCAGTGATGCTGATAACCATGCCAGTCAGTGAGCTGGAGGTATCGCCACCAGCCAGGTCTACCTGGTATTTCTCGCAGGCTGCCCGGATGCCCTGATACAGTTCTTCCACCATTTCAAGGGTAAACCTGGAAGAGATCCCGATGCTCACCGTAATTTGTTTTGGCAAAGCATTCATGGCATACACATCTGACAGGTTCACCACCACCGCTTTGTATCCGAGGTATTTCAGCGGAGTGTACATCAGGTTGAAATGAATGCCTTCCAGCAAAAGATCGGTGGTTACCACCAATACCTGATCCCCGGCTGCTATCACGGCTGCATCGTCACCAATCCCTTTGAGGGTGGATGGCTGAAAAGATGGCCAGTTCTCAGTCAGCCGGTCAATAAGCCCGAATTCTCCGAGCGAGGCTATGGATGTATTTTTTGTCATGTTATATTGCGGATAAAAAAGTATTTATTAGCTGTGTTCCGGCACAAAAGTATTCCTATTTTGTTATCTTTGCAAGGTTTATAATATTTCCGGAAGAGATTGCAGTTTGTTGACAATCAGCCGGGTATGAAGACAAGATGATGGAGAATCAGGATAATATACTTCATGAGGTTACCCAGAGTGACTACAAATACGGGTTTTACACTGACATAGAGACCGAGGTCATTGAGAAAGGCTTAAATGAGCAGGTCGTCCGCACCATCTGGGAAAAGAAAGGGGAGCCCGATTTCATGCTCGAATTCAGGCTGAATGCGTACCGGAAATGGCTGAAAATGGAGATGCCTGATTGGGCCTATCTGAAGATTCCGCCGATTGATTTTCAGGCCATCAGTTATTACGCTGCCCCCAGGAAAAAGCCAAAGTATGAAAGTCTTGACGAAGTGGATCCGGAATTGCTGGATACTTTCAACAAGCTGGGTATACCGCTGGAGGAACAGAAACATCTTTCAGGGGTAGCCGTTGATGCCGTCATTGACAGTGTTTCTGTGAAAACCACTTTCAAGGAAACGCTGGCGGAGAAGGGCATTATATTTTGTTCCTTCAGTGAAGCGCTGAAGGATCATCCCGATCTGGTGAAGAAGTACATCAGTATGGCGGTGCCGGTTGGTGACAACTATTTTGCCGCCTTGAATTCGGCTGTATTCAGCGATGGTTCTTTCTGCTATATCCCCAAGGGTGTGCGTTGTCCGATGGAATTGTCGACCTATTTCCGGATCAACGCGGCCAATACGGGTCAGTTCGAGAGGACACTGATTGTTGCTGATGAAGACAGCTATGTCAGTTACCTGGAAGGTTGCACAGCGCCCATGCGTGACGAAAACCAGCTTCATGCTGCGGTTGTGGAAATTATTGCCATGGACCGGGCGGAGGTGAAATACAGCACAGTGCAGAACTGGTATCCCGGTGATAAGGAGGGAAGGGGAGGCATCTTTAATTTTGTGACCAAACGTGGTATTTGCCGCGGAGAATCATCCAAAATCAGCTGGACGCAGGTAGAGACTGGTTCTGCCATTACCTGGAAATACCCCAGTTGCATCCTTCTGGGGAACAATTCAGTCGGGGAATTCTATTCAGTGGCGCTGACCAACCATCACCAGCAGGCGGATACCGGCACCAAGATGATCCACATCGGGAAAAACAGCCGGAGTACCATCGTTTCCAAAGGAATTTCCGCAGGTGTCAGTGACAACTCCTACCGTGGACTGGTAAAAATTATGCCGGGAGCTGCCAATTGCCGCAACTTTTCCCAATGCGACTCCCTGTTGATGGGAGATAAATGCGGTGCTCATACCTTTCCGTATATAGAGGTGGGCAACAGTTCCTCTATCGTGGAGCATGAAGCCACCACTTCCAAAATCGGGGAGGATCAGATTTTTTACTGCAACCAGCGGGGTATCAGTACGGAGGATGCCATTGGCATGATTGTCAACGGGTATGCCCGTGAGGTGCTCAATAAGCTGCCCATGGAATTTGCAGTAGAAGCCCAGAAATTATTGGCCATCAGCCTGGAGGGATCTGTAGGATAATGTAAAGACGTCCCATGGGGCGTCTTAGAAAATGGTAAGTAAAGACGTCCCATGGGGCGTCTTAGAAAATATCAAAAAGAGACGCCATGTATGGCGTCTGTACTATAATGTTGTTATTATTATTTTATGTTATCAATAAAAGATTTGTGTGTTTCCGTGGAAGGTAAGGAAATCCTGAACGGAATCAATCTGGAGATCAAAGCGGGTGAAGTACATGCCATCATGGGCCCGAATGGTTCCGGGAAAAGCACCTTGGCCAATGTGCTGGCCGGGAAAGATGGCTATGAAATTACAGCCGGTGAGGTGACCTATATGGGTGAAGATTTGCTGGTGCAGGCCCCTGAAGATCGTGCCCGTAAAGGGATTTTCCTCAGTTTCCAGTATCCTGTGGAAATTCCCGGTGTCCCGATGGTCAGTTTCCTGAAGACAGCAGTCAATGAACACCGGAAATTCCGGGGAGACAAGCCGCTTTCTGCCGGGGAATTTCTGAAATTGATGCGGGAAAAGAAGAAACTGGTTGAACTGGATACCGAACTGACCAACAGGTCGGTAAATGAAGGGTTTTCAGGGGGAGAAAAAAAGAAAAACGAGATTTTCCAGATGGCCTTGCTGGAACCGAAACTCTCCATACTTGACGAAACAGATTCAGGCCTTGATATAGATGCCCTGAAAATTGTCGCCCACGGGGTGAATGCCCTGAAATCGCCGGAAACCTCCACCATTGTCGTTACCCATTACCAGCGGTTGCTGGACTATATCGTTCCCGACAGGGTGCACGTGCTCTACAAAGGCAGGATTGTTCGCTCTGCCGGTAAGGAACTGGCGCTGGAACTGGAAGAAAAGGGCTACGACTGGATCAAAAAAGATAACGCCAACCAACCATGAATATCCAGGGAACGGTGATTGATTATTCCCTGCGGTTGGCTGAACATTTCAGGGAGGCGGAACCTGTTTTCAGCAGGCTGTCCTCCGGATTACTCAACCAGGGAAGGAAGAAAGCGTTGGCAGAATTTGTCCGTCAGGGCATTCCCGGCAGGAAAAATGAAAATTACAAATATACCAACCTGCAGCCTTCGTTTGCACATGATTTTGACTGGATTCACCGGCGTGATGGCGCGGATTTCCGGCTGACTGATGCCTTCAAATGTGATGTTCCGCAGATGGACACTCACCTGATGGTGTTGCTGAATGGTTGGTACCACTCTTTCCAGCCAAAATCCGGAAGTCAGTCGGGAGGATGGCTAAACGGAAGTTTGGAGCAAGTCAGTCTTGAGCATCCTGAGCTTCTGCAAAAGTATTATGGCAAACTGGCTGATGGGGGGGAAGATCCCATGACTGCCCTGAATACCATGTTTGCCACAGATGGGTTTGTGGTTCACATCCCTGCTGGTATTAAATTGGAGCATCCCTTGCAGGTTATCAATATTTTACAGGCGCCTGCGAGTTCCTTTGTTACGCAGCGGAACCTGGTCATTGTGGAGCCGGGAGCAGAAGTGAAGCTGATCATCTGTGACCATACATTGAACCTGAACCATTATGTCAGCAACAGTGTGACTGAAGTTTTTATCGGGGAAGGCGCTTCAGCAGATTTTTATACCATTCAGAATCAGCACAACAATACAACTTCAGTTCATTCAGCTTACTTTCACCTGGGTAGGGATTCTCGGCTGACCACACAAACCATAACTCTCCATGGAGGACTTGTCAGGAATAACCTGAACGTGATCCTGGATGGGGAG
>DAIDJX010000253.1 GCA_027451165.1 Prolixibacteraceae bacterium
ATGAAAAATATTATGTCATGGGCAGCGGCGACGGTAAACTGTATTTCTGGGACATTGCCGGGAACAGCTTTGACCTTTCCCTCACCATGGATATCAGCAATATCGCCATTGAAGGGATCAGCTTTACCAGGTCGGGAAGGTTCATGTTTGTTAATTCACAGGAAAACTTCATCCAAGTCTGGGACCTGCAACTCCGGAAACTGGCGGCCACTCTTTATCCCAATACCACCACCAACGACTGGGCAGTGATCACCCCCGACGGCAGATTTGATGCTTCACAGCGGGCACAATCCTACATGTTTTACCTCCGCGGACTGGAAATTTTCCCCCTGAGCGTGCTGTTTGAACAGTTCTATACCCCGGATTTGCTGCCCAGGTTACTGGCAGGTGAAGTATTTCCCCCGGTGGAAGTGGACATCAATTCCATCCGGCAGGCTCCCACCGTGGAGATCAAATACCAGGAAGGTGAAAAACGCAACCTGGAAGTAGCCGATGATGACGAATTCATACGGAATACCTCCGGGGTAGCCCAGCTGGTTGTCAATGCGTATGCAAAAAATGACAAAATCGATGAAATCCGCCTGTTTCATAATGGGAAGGTGGTGAACCTGGCCACCAGGGGGATGTTTGTGGAAGACAATGATGGTTCTGATTCCAAAAACTATACAGTGAATTTGCTGCCCGGGAAAAATGTTTTTCGTGCGCTTGCCCTGAACAGTCAGAGAACGGAAAGCGAGCCCAAAGAACTGGAAGTCTGGTACAGTCAGGGGAATACCCCCGGCCCGGCACCTGCTCCCTCCGCCAGCTCCACCCCTGTCGATCCGGTGGACAAAACCGCTACCCTGCACCTGATCGTGGTAGGGATCAATCAATATCAGAATAAAGAGATGAGCCTGAATTATGCCCTGGCTGACGCCTCCGCTTTCAAGATGGAAATTGAGAAAGATGTTAAAACTGTATTGTCGTCTGTTGCCACCCATTTTATAACCGACGGGCTGGCCGATAAAAAAGGAATGGAAGAAGCTTTCCGGAAGGTAAGCCAACAAGCTAAACCACTGGATGTTATGGTATTCTACTATGCGGGGCACGGGGTGATCGGGAAGGACAAAGAGTTTTACCTGGTACCCGTTGACGTCAGCAACCTGAAGAATGTGCAGGAAGAGTTGCAGGTAAAAGGATTCCCGTCTGCTCTGCTCCGTCAGTATGCTGTAGACATTCCGGCTCAGAAACAACTTTTTATCATCGATGCGTGCCAGAGTGCCGGGGCATTTGAATCCATGCTCAGTGAAAATGGCGACCAGCAGAAATCCATCGCACTTGCCGCCCGGAGCACCGGAACCCACTGGATGGCTGCCAGTGGCGCCCAGCAATACGCCAATGAATTCTCCCAGTTAGGGCATGGCGCCTTTACCTACGTCATGCTGCAGGCCTTGAAAGGATCGGCAGCAGTGGATAAAATGATCACCGTCAACGGATTGAAAGGATATATTGAACAGGGTGTACCCGAACTGATGAAGAAATACAGCGGAACGATGCAGTATCCAGCCAGCTATGGCTTCGGAAATGATTTCCCGCTGGAGATCCTGAAATAAACAACTCCTCTTGTGAAAATTACAGGTTCTGATCCGCCGGCTGGCGGATCAGAACCTTTTAATTTTTACAGCTTTTTCACCGGAACCATCA
Organism: Prolixibacteraceae bacterium; assembly: GCA_027451165.1. Taxonomy (GTDB): domain Bacteria; phylum Bacteroidota; class Bacteroidia; order Bacteroidales; family Prolixibacteraceae; genus UBA1413. The sequence continues at coordinate 1,684 of DAIDJX010000253.1, forward strand.
TCAGTTTCACCGGGCCCAGCATCCCCGATTCCCTCAGGTACTGGTCGGCATCCGGGCCATTGAACTTGATGACGTTTGTTTTGGTCCGGCGCTGTTCAGCCGGTAATTTCCCATCTCCGATCAAACGGTTGGGCCACATGTTCACCACTTCGACTTCCAGTTGATTGCTTCCCTGTTTCAGGTAATCCGTAATATCAAAGAGATAGGGAGCGCTCCACCTGACCGGCAGCTGATGCCCGTTGATCCGGATGGAAGCCATCTCCAGCACATTCCCCAGATCCAGGATCATTCTCTGATTTTTCTTCCTTTTCCCCAACTGAAAGGTCTTTGCGTATTTTGCTGTCCCGGAATAGTATTTTATTTCCGGTTCCTCAAATTTTGTCCAGGATTTCAGTTCCTTCACCCCAACGGGTTCAGCTGGTCCCCAGGCTGGGTCAAAATTCAGTGTCCACTCCGCAGACAAGTCCTTTTCAGCAGGGTATGAAGGCCATTTCACCCGACTTCCTTTCCCATCTGACCAGGTGAAAGCATACTCGCCCGGTACATAAAACTCTGCAACTGTTTCTCCGTCCTTTTTCTTCAAATTCAGATAAGGGAAATTTTTCGTTTCAAATCCGAAGGATGGGAAGATGGGTTGGCCATCTTTGCTGATTTCCGTGATATGCCGTGGCTGGGTAGTCCGGCGGAAAATGACGAATTTTGATCCATCCGGCTCGAAATGAAGCGGAATGATGGTTTGTCCGTTTTCTTCCCGGTAAGTCACGATCTCCTCCGTTTTCCCGGTCATCGGATCCCAGATTTCCGGGACCATGCCGCTTACCCTGAACCGGCATTCCGTTTGCTCGTACCGGTCGGGAAGGGTGGTCAGGTAGCGGTAGGTGAAGTCGTTGAATTCCATCCGGCTGAAGCGGTTGGCCACGAAGTAAATCTCCTGGTCTGCAGTAGTCCGGTGGATGTAATCAATGGCGGTCAGGGGATGATTTCCCTTAAAGCTGAAATCGGGAATAACCTGCATTTGTGCCAGCACCTCATTGATGTTGCGGCCCCAGATTACACGACCTTTACCATACCGGTTTTCCAGGACTGATTTGCCATCAGCATTACCCCATATTTTGTCTGCCAGGGCAGTCACCTCTGCATCACTGGACGGGTAATTTGTCAGTCCGGTAGCTTTCAGCGGTTTTGGCCCGACCAGCGTCATGCCTTCGGATACCAACTTCTCCAGTTTCCGGAGTACTGTCAGGTCTATGCTACGGTCCGGTGGCAATACCAGCACCCGGTAACGCATCCCGTCGGGCAGGTGAATTTGCCCTTCCTGGACGGTCAACCGGTTCAAAATGACATCTTTGGAACATTTATCCCAATCGTAGCCGAAGTTCAGTTCCGGAAATTCCTCCCGCAGGAATACAAAATTGGGTACATCATCTCCGTAATAGTACAGCACATCGGCCACGTACAATCCCTGTTGCAGCATATAACTGCAGCGGTTGAGGTAACTGATGAAATCACCTGCCTGGTTCCACCAGGTCACATTCGGATTAAGGTGGGTACCGGCAAAGTATTCATTGCCCGGTAAGCCAAATTCTTTCGGGGAAGAGGTAAAGGTATGCCAGACGATGCGGTTGACTCCGGAGCAGAAGATCCGGTCCAGGTTGCTTTTCAATTCCCTTGGCGGCCTTTCCCACTGCGGTCCGATAGAGGTGGGACCTTCAGCGGCCACAAATCGTTTTCCGTTGGTATGGGCCACACAGGCGCTTTGCTTGACCGCCAGCCGTGCCGCATCGGTAATCCGGTGGGTATTGGACATGGCCCAGAATTCTCCCTGGGGGAAGTCGCTGATGGCCATTACGCTGAGTGCGTCAACCGGCGCAGAATGAGGCCCGCCGGATTCAGGGTGGATCCCCATCCCATTCTGGTGGGCAAGGTTATAAAACAACTGGTAATGATTTTCTTTCACGCAATCGCCGACGGTCTTCCGGAAATCATGCAGGAAGCGGTTGGAAACCTCCTGGCTTTCCACCACCCGGCCGGCTAAAACCGGCAGGTAGGGTTCAAGGTCATAGCCCCGCAGTCTTTTAAATTCAGCAGGAAAGTTTGCCGTCCAGTTAACCATACCCATTTCCCAGCTGTCGGTCTGGAGAAATTTCACGCTGTTACCTGCTGATTTGGCAGCATCGATCAAAGGCTGGATTACAGTCCGGGAAAACAGCCGGAAGCCATCCGGGCTCAGGTGGTCCACGGAAAGCCCTTCCCATCCGTCGCTGTTGGTCGAAGTCTTTGCGCCTGTGCAGGTGTATCCGTAACGGAGAATGATCCACCCGCCGGCTGGTGCTTCCCAGCGGAGGAGCTTCCCATCGAAGTGACCGGTCAGGTTTATAACCTGATCCTTCCGGATCAAGGCTACTTTCACGGGGTTGTCAAATCCTTCCCTGAGTTCATAGAGGGGATAAACGCCCTGCCAGCCCATTGCCTGGTTAAAGGATTTCTTGGCCCACCTGGTGATGGCGCTGTCTTTCACCGGTGAATCAAAGGCTGGTTCCGGAATGGCCTGAACCATGATATCCCGGTAGAAGAGTTTGGTATCGGGCTGCGGAAGTTCAATCTCAACGACTCCTCCGCCTTTCACATGGGTCTCCGAGAACACAATTTTTTTCATGGCAAATTCCGGAGTGATGGAAGGAGCACCCGGATTCCACCCACTTTGGGTATTCACACTCAGCTCAATGCCCAGCCGCCCGGCCTCTTTGACCGCATGTTTGTACAGTTCCATCCATTCCGGGCTCATAAATACCGGTCCAGGGGCAGTTTTCAGCGCTACCTGGTAATTGGAGCTTCCCGCATCCACAATGGAAGCGCCACCGTAGCCCTTTGCCTTCATTTCTTCCAGATCACGGGTGATGGATGCTTTGGTCGCCATGCTGTTCAGCCACCACCAGTAACATCGCAGACGGGATTCCGGAGGTGGATTCCTGAATGAGTTTTGAAGCTCAGCCGGATTGACCGCCATGCTGGTTTGCACGGAACGGAAATACTCCTGCCCGCTCAAATGTATCGATAAAGTCGTCAGGATAATCAGAAACCACTTTTTAATCATGATGTTAAGGTAAAAATTGCTGCCGGTTAAAATTAGCAAGTTATTCGGTTTGCTGCCAGTGACAATATTGACAACTGTACTTTACATTCAGGAGATCCCTTTCCCGCTGCGCAGGATATTAAT
>DAIDJX010000254.1:0-4575 GCA_027451165.1 Prolixibacteraceae bacterium
TCTTTTACTTCCATAATTGGCATTAAAACGACAAATATTACAATAAATATTGATTTTACTGTATGATAGGTTGATTTTTCCGACTGAACAAACAATAATATAGGTAAACTGAACTATGAGTAAACGGATAGGTACCCGATTTTTGTACCGTGAAATTTACGAATTTAAAATAGACCATGAAAACCTGTTCTAATAGATCAATTGTGGTGGCAATCGTTATAGCTTTTGCCTTCCTGGCTGCCTGCAAGGGTAAATATCAGCCAAAAGAAAATGACCTGTCTGTCAGCGTGAAGATCGAGACTGTTGCTGAATCTGACGCCATGAGCAGCATGGAATATGTTGGGGTAATCGAGGAAAAAACTTCCACCGGGCTCAGCTTTTCAACAGTGGGAACCATTGAGCAGATTTTTGTTTCGGAGGGACAGAATATTTCCAAAGGGCAATTGTTGGCCAAACTGGACCCTTCCACTTCAAGGAGTATGCTTGATGCTGCCACTGCCACTTTAAAGCAGGCCCAGGATGGGTATACCCGTCTTAAATCGGTACACGAAAAAGGGAGTCTGACCGAAATCCAGATGGTTGATATGGAGACCAAACTGCAACAGGCACAATCGGCTTATAATATTGCGAAGAAGAATCTGGAGAATTGTTCCCTGTATGCTCCGGTTTCCGGAGTGGTCGGAAAAAAAATGGCTGAACCGGGAGAATATTCAGTGGTTGGGAAAGCCATACTTACCATTCTTGACATTAGTTCGGTAAAAGCCAGATTTTCAGTACCTGAAAATGAGATATCCGGAATATCCCCGGAATGTAAAACTGTCATCACGGTTGCGGCGCTTGGCAACAAGGAATTTCAAGGGAAAAAGATGGAAAAAAGTGTGACGGCCAATGCCGTGTCTCATACCTATCCTGTTCTTATTGAGGTACCCAATCCACAAAAGGAACTTCTTCCCGGAATGGTTTGCAGGGTAAAACTGACCAGTGAAAAAGTTAACCAGGGCATTGTTATTCCCATCAACATTATCCAGACTGCCGCCGACGGAAAGAAATTCGTCTGGTGCGAAAAGGATGGTAAAGCCAGCCGGGTTTTTGTCACAACAGGTCTGGCGAGGGGAAACAGTGTGGAAATATCCAGCGGGTTATCGGCGAATGACCATGTTGTCACTGAAGGTTACCAGAAGATTTTTGAAGGTGTAAAAATTACCGGCAAATGAAACGAAAAGGCAGCATCATTGTATGGGCAATGGACCATCCATCCATTGTTTTCCTGATAGTTGGCATTCTGGTGGCTTTCGGGGTAATAGCCCTTATCGTAATGCCTAAACAGGAGTTTCCCGGTTATACCATCCGTCAGGGTTTAGTCATCGGGGTATACCCGGGGGCCACTTCAGAGGAAGTAGAAAAACAACTGGCAGAACCGCTGGAACGGTTCCTGTTCACCTATCCGGAAGTCAGGAAAAGTTACACGACCACCACTTCTCAAAACGGGATCTGTTATACGATGGTGGAACTTAACGACGATGTAAAAAACAAGGACGAAGTATGGTCCAAAATCAAGCATGGACTTACCACGCTTAAAATGCAGTTACCTCAGGGAGTGCTGGCATTGGTGGCGAAGGATGATTTCGGAGATACTTCGGCCCTCCTGATTGCCATTGGATCCGACCGGCGTTCCTATTCCGATCTGAAAGCTTATGCGGATGAACTGAACAACCGGTTACGCCGGATCGAATCAGTATCCAATCTCCGGCTCTATGGAGAAAAGGAGGAGCAAATATCTGTGTATGCCGACAGGAACAAGTTGTCATCCTACGGAATCAGCGACAAGATCCTGCTGTCTCAGATTTTTGGTCAGTCTCTCGCCCCGGGAGGGAGCATTAAAAACAACGATGCAGTTGTTCCCATTCATTTTAACGCAAGCTATAAAAGTGTTCAGGAGGTAGAAGACCAGATCGTGTTCAGCGATCCGGATGGCAATATGATCAGGGTAAAAGACCTGGCAAAGGTGGTCCGGGAATATCCGGAGGGTGAAAATTTCATTACCTGTGACGGCTTTCCCTGCCTGGTACTTTCGGTGGAAATGCGGGAAGGTTACAACATCGTCAGATTCGGGAAAGATATTAATCATGTCCTTTCCGACTTTAAAGAAAAAGTGTTGCCGGAGGATGTTGTAGTGAACCGTATTACAGACCAGGCCGATGTTGTCAAAGGTTCAGTAATGTCTTTTTTGCGGGACCTGATCATCTCCATCATCGTTATTATAGTGGTGACCATGATCCTTTTCCCGTTCCGTTCCGCCCTGGTGGCTGCCATCGTAATACCGCTGAATACCTTTATTTCCGTCGGAATAATGTATTTATTCCGGATCCCGCTGAATACCGTTACACTGGCGGCGCTGGTCGTGGTGCTTGGAATGACAGTTGACAATTCCATCGTCATGATCGACGGGTACATCAATTCCCTGAAGAACGGATATTCCCCCCGGGAAGCGGCTGAAAGAAGCACGCACAAATACTTCATGCCGATGTTACTTGCCACCACGCTGATATGTCTTATCTTTTATCCGCTCCTGATCCTGTTTAAAGGGCAATTTGCCGAATTTGTCTATTTCTTCCCCTTTACTTTCACCATCAACCTGATGATGTCACTTGTTCTGGCTGCTGTTTTAATACCGATTCTTGAAGTTGCGTTGATCAAACCAGTCAGCAGTGACAAGGATGGGGTAGAGCATAAAAAAATCACGGAAAAAGTCCATGGGGTTTATGTGAAATTACTCGAATGGAATTTCCGCCATCCATGGCTTACGGTATCTGCAGGGGTTATTTCGATAATAATCTCCGTTTTCATGATGCCACACATCAATTTCAGGATGAGCCCTCTTGCAGAACGCAATCAGTTTGCGGTGGAGATTTATCTTCCCGACGGAACACCCCTGTCAAAGACTGCCGAAGTTGCCGATTCTCTCCGGACAATACTTTCCAGGGATCCACGGATTAAATCCATTACCCAGTTTACGGGTATGTCGTCACCCCGCTTCCATATCGCCTATGCGCCTAAAATGCCTTCAGAAAGCTTTGCGCAGTTTATTGTGAATACCGGTTCACCGGAGGAAACAGAGGAAGTGCTGGATGCCTGTACCGACCTGTATGCCCACTATTTCCCGAATGCTTACGTGAAGTTTAAACAGATCGATTTTCAGCATGTTCCGGCTTTCGAGTTCCGTTTTTATGGTGAAAATATTGAAGACCTGAAGAAAAGTGCTGAAACCTTAATGGCGAAAATGCAGCAAGTCCCCGAGTTGACAAATGTCCGTACCGATTGGGGAAAGATGCTGCCGGTGATGGATGTTGAACTCGACCCGGTGGCTTCCTCCAGGCTTGGGGTTACCCGTGCACTATCGGCAGCCAATATTATGCTGGCCACCGATAAATTGACCATCGGAACCATAACTGAAAACAACAAGACAATTCCCATTGTCATCCGGACAGATGAATCAGCAGGAAGGACCACCCTGGAAGGCGTTTCAAACATCTATGTATCAACGCTTATCCCTTCGGTCAGCGTCCCGTTAAGGCAGATTGCCTCGGTTACTCCAGCCTGGAGCGAGAACAGAATTGTCCACCGCAACGGGATGCGAACCATCACCGTAACAGCCGACATGAAGCGTGGCGTAATCTCTACTAAACCACTTTCCTATATTCAAGACGTGATTGCCACGGAAATTGTGCCTTCCCTTCCTGAAAGTGTAAAATATCAGGTGGGTGGAGAACCGGAATTCAACAAGGATAACCTGATGCCGGTTCTGTACGCCATCATTGCTGCATTTGTGGTGATCTTCTTCTTCCTGTTGTTTACTTACGGCAAATTCAAACTCACTTTTATCTCGCTGTTTACCTTACTGTTGTTCCTGTTTGGGGCCGTATTTGGGCTCTGGATCGGAAACTATACGGTAGGTCTTACAACCGCCCTGGGAATTATCGGATTATTTGGGTTAACGGTTAGAAATGTGATCCTGATGTTCCAACATGCCGAAAAACGATTCGTCATGCAGGGATGGTCTGCAAAGGACGCTGCTTTTGATGCGGGAAAACGCAGAATGATACCCATCTTTCTTACCTCAGCTGCTGCCTCCGTAGGGGTTATTCCCATGATTCTTTCAGACAGTTCATTCTGGGCCCCCGTTGGCATCGTGATTTTTGCGGGAGGCATCTTCCTTCTGTTGATGACAATTACCATTCTTCCGGTTCTATACTGGAAACTTAATGACAAAAAACAATGAAAAACCTGATATATATATTGATATTTTTTCCGGGAGTTTTATTTGCTCAGCCATCCACTTCCGGGCCGGGGAGCAGGGTAACTGTTTCAAATGCTACTCAACTGACCGGATTAAGTCTTGACTCCTGTCTTAACCTGGCAGTCCGTAATAACTTCAGGATAAAACAGGCAGCTTCTGAGGTTGCGCAATCGGAACAACTGAAAAAAAGTGCTTTCACCAACTATTTTCCCAAAGTCAACGCCGGTTTCAGCGCTGTTAAAATGAGTGATTACCTCATAAAGAGCTCTATTCCACAG
>DAIDJX010000254.1:4585-4878 GCA_027451165.1 Prolixibacteraceae bacterium
GAACCTTCCGGTATATGACGGAAACCCGGTTAATCTTCGAACCGCAACCCAGTTTGCCTATTTCCCCGGGCTGTCGCTGAATCTGGTCGATTACATGAATTTAGGCTATGCCATGGCTGCACAACCCATTTTCACCGGGGGAAGGATTTTCTATGGAAATAAACTGGCCGGTACAGGATATGAAATCAGCCAGCAAAAGAAATCGATGACCGAAACCGAAGTTATGGTGAGGACTGAGGAATTGTACTGGACTACACTGTCGCTGATGGAAAAACTGGGAACAGTCGACAGCT
>DAIDJX010000255.1 GCA_027451165.1 Prolixibacteraceae bacterium
GGCTTTGGCTGTTTCCACATGGGCTCTTACCAGCGCTTTTTCCAGCAGGTGACGGGCTTCCAATACCTTATCCTGCCGGTCATAAACATTCTTCACAAGGGTGGCAGTCTCTTCCCGGTGGCATACCTGGCAGGAAGCAGCAATGTTATTGAGCGGTGACTGCATTTTGTGGTTGGTATATTTCTGACCTCCGTCGTTTTGAAACGGCATGTGACAGTCGGCACAGGCAACACCCCGCTGGGCATGGATGCCCGACTGAAATACTTCGAAGTCGGGATGCTGCGCCTTCAGCATCGGGGTTTTGCTCAAAGCATGGGTCCAGTCTGAAAACTGGATGCCGTCATAATATTCCTCCATGGCTTCAGGGGTAATTCCCTTATCCCAGGGGAAAGTGAGGTAAGAAGCATGTTCCACTTTTTTCTTATCGAAATAATACTCTACATGGCACTGGGCACAGACCAGGCTGCGCATTTCCTGGTAGGTGGCTTTGGTGATATCTTTCCCCTGGCGTTCGTAAGCTTCAATCAAGGCAGGACGGGAAATGTGGAGGTTAGCTGTTTTGGCATCATGGCAGTCAGCACAACCGATCGGGTTTACCACTTCCGCTCCCAGGCGGGCCCACATCCCGGTATAGTAGGGAACAATTCCCTGCTCTTTCATCAGCCGGGGCACATCAGGACTTTTACAAGTCCAGCAGGTGGTTGGCTGAGGCCCTGCATCCGCAGTCATGGGGGCGCCTGTGCGAAGGGTGTTGTAAACATCCTCCACCGCATAGAAGTGCCCTCTTCCCTGTTTATAATCCCTGGAAAAGAGATAACCTGCCCAGAGGACTACCAACTCCGGGATTTCTTCCAGCATATCGACTGTGGCGTTTCCACCATGTTTGCTGCGGAAAGTTGTATCGGCAGTCCCATAGTAGGACTGGAACTCCCTGGGGTAATTTTCTCCCCATTTTTCATTTCTTACTTCTCCATCCTTCAGCACCGTTTTGGGTGTGTTAACAAACAGGGCCTCTGCACGGCGCTCTGCTATGGAGGAAGCCAGCAGGCCCAGAAGAAATACGATAAGCACAGTGGCCAGGAACAGGAGCCAGGCCAGGGATGGCCTCTTTTCAATCAGTTGGGAAACAGGTTTCATGATTTTCGGATATTTTTTTTTGATTATTTTTTCATCCACTTAGGGATAATGGTTCCAAGATTTGGAACAAAGGCGTTGGGTACACTTGAAAGGCTGTTGACCCGTCCATGGGGCACCTCCCGGTGACATTCCGCACAACGACGTCCTTCCCTGACCCCGCGGTACATAACCACTGAGGCTTCCAGGCGCGGATCAACCAGTAATTTTTCATGGCAGCGGATGCAATTGTTCTGTACCACTTCAGCGCCGGCCTTCAAGATACGGATGACCTGCCTTTCTTTCCGGAGGGTAAAAAGCATGGAATGCCTTAAGCCATCATTGGCCTTGAAATAGTATTTGTTGATTACATTGTTGTGCGGGACATGGCAATCGTTACAATGTGCCTTTTCCCGGTGGGAACTGTGGTTCCAGGTCACATACTGGGGTGCCATGATGTGACAGTTCACACAGGCTTCCGGCCGGTCCGACAAATAGGAATGCGCCTTCCCCAGATAAAAAGCCAATAGTCCGAAACCGGTTATGAGACCCAGAAGGATAATCACCGGTAACCTCCATCCGGGGGGAGGAAGAAAATACTTCAACATAATCCGGAATTTTTAATTTATTTCCTGAAAGATAGTGAATAGTTCTTTTTAAAACCCTGAATTGTGTTCTTTAACATATAAATAGTCCCTATACCTGCCCCTATTGCAGGGGAGCGCCGCATTTTTTACAAAACCGGGCGTCATCATCATGCCGGTCAAACAAACAATTATGACAAACCTGGGTATTGACAGGGGCCGGTTTTCTCAACATCTCTGCCGTTACAATTCCGGTTGGAACCGCAATGATGGCATAGCCCATAACCATTATTATGCTGGCCAGAAACTGTCCAAAAGGGGTAGCGGGAGAAATATCCCCATATCCCACCGTGGTCAGGGTGACCACTGCCCAGTAAATGCTGGTGGGAATACTGGTAAAACCATTCTCCGGGCCTTCCACCAGGTACATGATGGTGCCGAAAATGATCACTATGGTAGTCACAAAAAAAAGAAAAACCAGAATTTTTTCCCTGCTTGCCCACATGGCTTTGGCAAGGGTCCTTCCGGCAGCCGTGTACCTGGATAATTTCAATATCCGGAAAATCCTCAGAAGCCTCAAGTCCCTGATTACCATCAGGCTCTGTCCTCCGGCAAAAATAAGTCCAAGGTAACTGGGCAAAATCGCCAGCAAATCGATCAACCCATAAAAGCTGAAAATGTATTTCCAGGGTTTCTCCAATACCCAGATCCTCAACCCATATTCCAGCGTGAAAAGAATAGTAATTACCCATTCGGCAACTTTCAGCTCATTATGGTATTGCGCATTAATGGGTTCCACGCTTTCCAGAACGACAAAAAAAATGCTGAGCAGGATAACAAAAATCAGCATGAGGTCGAACAGCTTTCCCTTCCAGGTGTCTGCCTCAAAAATTATGGTATAGATACGCTCCCTGATACTTTTCATATATGTCCTGTACAAATTGGCCATTGAAAATAGTAAAATTTTCACCTTCCGGTTCCCGGTTTCTGAATTTATTCTGAACAGTTCTGATAGCTTTGCATCATCAAAGGTTATAATCATGAAAAGAAAGATCGTTTTTTGTGTGCTTGCTGCATCATTTACCCTTTTTTTGTTCAGTTCATCCGGGCAAAAAACACCTGTCCGGCTAACCGTTGAATACATCCGGGAACCAAAGGCAGTGTTCATCAACGACTTTCAGCCTGAATACAGCTGGGTAGTACCTCAGGATGCCATCTTCCAGACGGGATACCAGGTTCTGGTAGCCTCCTCGAAAGCCAATATTGACAAGCATGTGGGAGATATCTGGGACAGCGGGGCGATAAAAGGAAACAATTCTGTCAACATCAGTCATGCAGGGAAACCACTTGAACCCTATTCCTTTTATTGGTGGAAAGTCCGTATCCGGGACAAGGATAACAGGTGGAGCGCCTGGTCTGAAGTTCAGGGGTTCAGAACCGGGTCATTTGCCGGGAACATTTCCACCGGGAATGCTTTTCATGTGGAGCGGATTGCACCGGTTAAGATGGTCAGGACCGGCAACAGAAGTTATTTCATTGACTTCGGAAAAGCAGCCTTCGGAACCCTTGAGATAGATTACAACACACCTGTTGCTGATACCCTGCTGGTCAGGTTGGGAGAAAAGTTGTCAGGACTTACGATTGACTGTAATCCCGGAGGAACCATCCGTTATTCCGAAGTGAAACTGCCCGTTTATCCGGGAACCAAAAGCTATACGCTGAAACTGGTTCCGGACAAGCGGAATACCAACCCTCAAATGGCTGTGATCCTGCCCGATTCCATTGATGTAGTCACTCCATTCCGGTATTGTGAGGTGGAAAATTGCCGGGGTGATTTAGCAGCCGGTAACATCAGGCAGAAAGCCTGGTTCAACTATTTTGATGCTTCCCGGAGCAGTTTCACCAGCAATGATACCATTCTGAACCAAATCTGGGATCTGTGCAAATACTCCATGAAAGCCACCAACTTTACAGGACTCTATATTGACGGTGACCGGGAGAGGATTCCCTATGAAGCTGATGCTTACATCAACCAGCTAAGTCATTATGCTGTTGACTGTGAATACCCGATGGCGCAGCAAACCATTGAATGGTTTATGCGAAAACCGACCTGGCCTACGGAATGGCAGCTCCATGTGGCTTTACTTTTCTGGCAGGATTATATGTACACAGGAAACACCGAACTTATCGCAAAATACTATGAAGCCTTAAAGCATAAAACCCTGATGGCGCTTGAAAACGAAGATGGACTGATCTCCACACAGTCTGAAAAGCTGAACGGAGTGCTGATGGGACAACTCGGTTTTGCCGATACCACGCAACGTTTGCGTGACATTGTAGACTGGCCGCCTGCACAAAAAGACACCGGCTGGAAATTGCCCCAAGTCTGGCCCCAGGGCGAGCGTGATGGATTTGTTTTCATGCCTTACAGCACGGTCATCAACAGCTTTTATTATCAAAATCTGGTAATCATGGCCGAATTTGCCCGGGTACTTCACCATACTTCTGATGAGCTTGATTTCAAATACCGGGCAGAAAAAACCAGAAAAGCAATCAATGAAAAGATGTTTAACCAAACCCTGGGGTATTACACCGATGGAATAGGTACTGATCATGGTTCGGTACATGCCAATATGCTGCCGCTGGCCTTCAACATTGTTCCGGAGCTGTACAGGGAATCCGTGCTGAAGCATGTCCGGTCGCGGGGAATGGGCTGCAGTGTTTATGGCGCCCAGTTTCTGCTGGAAGGTCTTTACAATGCAGGGGATGCGGATTATGCCCTCAGCCTGATGACCGCCACTCATGACCGCAGTTGGTGGAACATGATCAAAATAGGATCAACCATTACCCTGGAAGCCTGGGATATGAAATACAAGCCCAATTCTGACTGGAACCATGCCTGGGGAGCTGCTCCCGGAAACATCATTCAGCGGCAGCTATGGGGAATTACCCCAAAAACCCCGGGATTCGGCATTGTCCAAATCAAGCCGCAACTGAGCCGGTTGACAAACAGCACCATAACGGTACCCACTATCCGGGGTGAAATCAAAGCATCTTATCAGAAAACCGGTAATAAGAAACATTCGTACATTGTTGAGCTCCCTGGGAACATGGGGGGTGAATTGATGCTTCCCGTTGCTGATGATGAGATCCTAA
>DAIDJX010000256.1 GCA_027451165.1 Prolixibacteraceae bacterium
CCGGGTTTTCTTCTGCCGACGGGTGGGCACGGTGGAGTGTGGTGTTCTTTCTGGTTTCCCTCGTCCTGCTTGGAACCTATTTTTTCAGCAGTAAACTGAATATCCGGAAGTTATCATTTTATGCTGCGCTGTTTTCTGCCATCATCACCATTCTGACCTTTTCCCTGGCCAGCCGGCAGAACAGTCTCCTGAAAGACCGTTCATCAGCTTTGATACTTTGCCCCCGTGTGTCCGTAAAAAGCGCACCTTCGGTTACAGGAACCGATTTGTTTATGATTCATGAAGGGCTGAAAGTGAAAATCACCGACCAGCTCGATAAATGGCGGGAAATTGAGCTGACCGATGGCAACAAAGGCTGGGTGAATGATTCGTGTCTGGTTAGGATATGAGAAATAATAATGGTTCTGATCTGGCATTTGCCAGATCAGAACCATTATTATTTTATTTCACCAGCTTGATATTCCCGTACCGGCTTTCCACGAACACCCGTCCCGGGGTGCCTGAACCTACCTTGCCATTGATCGACTGGCTGGTATTCTCCTTCATGCGGTTGCCCTTGAATTTTTCTGAGGGATACTGAATGTCACAGTAATTGCAGTTAGCCTGTACCTCATAGCCAGCGCTTTCCTCAATTCCGAGGGTTACCTGCGCATAGCTTGAACGCACCTCCAGTGACTCAAAACCAGCCGGTATCTGATCTACCCTGACTGATCCATACCCTGAATCGAGTTTCAGCCTTTTGGTCAGCCTGCTCACTTTGTAACTGGTATACTTGCTGATGCCCTCCAGAGCAGTGAGCTCTCCGATGGTAAAATTATCATACTTGGAATCCAGCCACAAACTTTCCAGTTTTTCCATATTAAATCCGGAATACTTGGTATCCAGCTTCAGGGTGGTACCTGTTCCCAATACAAATTTGGAATAAGCGATGACAACCTCTGCATTTCCCAATGCCTGAATATCTGCTTTCCCGTAAGATAAATCAAGACTGGTAGCTGATCCGGTCAGCGTATTGGCCGTAATGTTCCCGTAGGCAATGTCAAATTCACCTTTCCCGGTCAGTTTGTTGATCACCAGATTACCATATTTATTGGTGATGTCAAGGTTCTTTTCCGAAGGGATATTCACGGTATAGTCAATGGAAAACTCACCGTTCAGGCGGAATCCATCTTCAATTTCGGTTTCGGCATAAGCAACATTCCCCTCTTTCCTGAAATGAACGGTAATTTCATCCAGAATGCGCCTGGCTTTTGATTCGGAGCCGTCGACCGTAACCACCACATCAATGGTGATGTTGGCGCCCCCTTCATTGTTGACCCTTACCTCGCCAAATTTGTTGGTGATACTGAGTGTTTCCACACCGGCAGCAGGCCAGCTCTGGTTAAATTTTTTGGAATACTCCTCACCGGTGGCCGCAATGCCCATCAGGCAGAGGGTGGTAAAAAGGATCCACAGATTAAACTTCTTTTTCATGGCTTTCGTTTTTTTGTTGTTTTACTTCCTGTAATTTATTCAATATCAAAGTGATCACATTTAATTTATTCTGATAATATTCGACCAGTGCATTGATGACCCTTTCGTCACCAGGATGGGCCTGAAGATCTTTCAGCAACTCTTCATACCGGTTCTCCAGCGCTTCAAACTCCTGGTGGATCATCTGATTTTCTTCAGCACTGATTACCCCTTCTCCAGCAAGGCTATTCAGGTTGTTCAATCCTGTACGGATGGAACTGGTGTAGTAAAATTCGACTTCAGCATACTGCGGGGATACTGCTGCGAGAGTCAACGGTTGTGTCTGTTTGGGGACAAACCAGATAAGCGCCTGGTTAACCGCCAGGAAAAGAAAAACGGCGGCAGCAGCTACTTTCCATACCATATTCCAGTGAATGGTTCTTACTTTAGATTCCCCCTTTAACCGCTCTTCAAATCTTTCAAAATGGCCTGCAGGTGGTTCCATCCCATCAAGAGCCTCCAGATTATCGAGTATGACTTTCTCTATGTAATCTTTCTCTTTCATAGCTTTTTTAATTGAACAAATAAATTTCCTGGTTCTTCAATATCTCCCTGAGCTTATTCTTAGCCCTCAGGTATTGCGTCCGTGAAGCAGAGTTGCTGATGTTCAGGATCTGACTGATTTCCTCATGATCATACCCTTCCACCAGATGAAGGCTCAGTACAACGCGGTATCCGTCGGGCAGTGACTGAATGGCTTTGTGGATGCGCCTGACATCCACTTCCCCGATATAGGTATTGTCTTCCTCCAGACCGGCGTTTCGTTCGGTCACCTCCTCAAACTTCATCTTTCGCTTTTTCAGCTGATCCAAAGAACGGTTGATCACAATTTTCCGGAGCCAGGCGCCAAAACTCACCTTCCCCTGATAACTGTCGATACTGCGGAAAGCGCTCAGAAAAGCCTCCTGCATGGCATCTTCAGCATCGGTGGCATTCCCGAGGATGCGCAGGCTCACGCTGTACATGCTCCGGTAATACATGCTGTACAGTTCCGATTGTGCCTTGCGCTCCCCCATCCTGCAGCGGTCGATTAAGGCCTGGTTGATATTCCGGTATTGCTCTTCCAATTTTTTACGTTTTCAATCCAATGACGACAGGTTCAAGCTGAATGTTGCATGAAGATGAGAAATTTTTTCCTAAAGCAGCAACCTGGTATGCGATATACACGTCTTCAGCTAAAACCAGTAAGCATGTTACCCAGAATTGTTACAGTAATTTGCTGTTTTTCCCTGCTGATGTTGTCGGCCTGCCGGGAAGTAGAAATAACCGACAAAGACAATCTCCTCATAGGGTATTGGGAATCTGTCAGTTCTACGGAAGAGGAATCCGGAACCATCTATCACATGAAGCGGATCGACTATTTCCGGGACAAATACGGGACGATGTTCTTTTCAGCGGACGGGAATTTCGCATTGCGGAGTTCATGGGGCTTTACCGGGCAACCCACCAACTTCACCGGGACCTGGGCGGCGCTGAATGATACGGTTTTACAGATTGAAATTGCACAACCTTTTCAGGAAGATTGGAAAATTGCCATCAAAAAGGTCAACAGGGAGGCGATGGAATATTATTACGTGTATTTCAAATAAATGCGAAGGAATATCCCGTTAACATATATATTTTTATTTCCGGAATCCGGAGGATTCCCATGTTTTTAGAGATACGGATTGGGTAACAAGATGTACGACTCCGGCCGGAGTCGTAGGGAGCATCCAACACCCTCCCATTTTTTATAAACGTTTGATTCCTCCGGAATCATTCTTCAATCCATTCAAACAAATATTCATTCTTAAATTCAATTTCATATGCCTTCAAAAATGCCAGATATTCATCCCTGAATTTTGTTTGTCTGTGGTGTTCCTTCTGATTCCGTATGTAATGAATAATCGTGGTCAATTGCGATTGCCCGTATGAAAACGCCCCAAAACCCTCCTGCCATCGAAACAAAAAAGGAGATAGCTTTCTCTCCCGGATCATTGTGTCACTTGATTTTTTAATTTCTCTCACAAGATCTGAAAGACAAATGGATGGTTTTATACCAAGCAGCATATGGATATGATTTCTTGTCCCGTTGATCTCCAGCATTTTCTGACCTTTATTTTGCACTATCCCCGTAATGAATTTATATAAATCTTCTTCCCACTCCGGTAAGATCAATGCATTCCTGTTTTGAACAGCAAAAACTATCTGTATATAAATTTTGGAATAGGTGTCTGGCATTTTATTCGATATCAAGACAATAATTAATGTCTTGAAAGCCAAAAAAAGTAATACAGATTCAAACAAATTTGCAGAATCTTTATTTGGAAATATTGTTCTAAAAAAAGGAATCTTGTAGTTACTCCAAAACTTTTTTCCTGATTTCCCTTAAATCCGCCTGAATGGTGTTCAAAGCCCTTCCGATCATCTCCTGGGAAACATTTCCGGAAGGCAATTCGCTGCTGGTATAGTTTACAAAGCGCCAAATCTCCCGGACTTCCGGCACATTGACCCAATAAGGTTGATAGTCCGGATTCAGGGAGACCAGCTGAAGCCTGCCCTCTTCGCTTATCCGGTTGACCACCATTTTAAAGACTATCCCCTCATCCAGGGTCAGGATGATACAAGCTTCCCCATCGGGTAAAGAGAGCCAGTCCTGTACAAATTCCCCGGTTACCCAGGCGCCGTCGGGCAGGGGCAGCATGGAATCCCCGCTGATCTGGAAGGTGCGGAATTTCCGGTCGGAAGGCAGAAAAGGCAATTGGTACCGGGGCAGTTCACTGATGTATTCCGGGTCAAAAAAGCCACGCGTATAACCTGCCTTTGCCTTCTCCGGAACCAGCTCGATGTTGTCCACATTGTTCCGGTCAACAGTAGTAGCCAGCACCCTGATCTTTCCTCCCTTCAGGTAAATATCTTCCCCATGCTCCAGCATATATAACTGATGACCGGTCAGCCGGGAGATATCGATCTTCAGCAAAGTATCCACCGAAATACCGAAATAATTGGAAAACTGGATCAGTGCAGGAATCCCTGGCATGGCCACATCATTTTCATAACCGCTTAACGTGGGCCGTTTCATTCCCAACGCTTCCGCCACTTCATCCTGGGTGCGGTTTTTTCTTTTTCGCAAAAATTTAATGTTCGATGCAAACAACATGATCAAAAAATGATTATATTATCGTCAAATATAGTGATTATATTTTAATCATACAAGAATTCAGGTTAAAATTATATATAGTTGATTATGGGAAATGGACTCAGGACCAAAGACAAGTATCAAGTATCAAGTATCAGGTATCAGGTATCAGGTATCAGGACTTAAGGGATTTCGGCC
>DAIDJX010000257.1 GCA_027451165.1 Prolixibacteraceae bacterium
CTGTAAAGGAAGACGGCAGCAATTTTTAACGGCAGACTTCAACCCATGGGATGCCCCTTGGAGAGGCCGGCGCCTCCTTTGAGAAAACAATTGCCAATCTTGGTGGTGATCCTGCCGCTCCTTTCACCGTTTTTGAAGAGGTAGCCAGTGTTTATGCGGCAAGGCGTGAGGCGCTGATCCTGGAAGCGAAGGAACGGAAAGCCGCCGAAAAAGCCTGGGCAGCTCAAAACCCGGAATTGGCCACCAAACTGGAACGCTTCTTCTCCGGGAAAGCGCCTGAATTTGATTACGCGTCTGTCGTCCAGAAAGATAACCAGGCCACCCGCTCGGCATCCAGCACAGCTTTGGCCGCTTTTGCAGGGAAAATCGAAAACCTGGTAGTCGCATCTGCCGACCTTTCCAATTCCGACAAAACAGATGGATTCCTGAAGAAGACCACCGCTTTCAAAAAGGGTGATTTCTCAGGCTCCTTCCTCCAGGCTGGAGTGGCTGAATTGACTATGGCCTGTGTGATGAACGGAATGGCCCTGCATGGTGGTGTTATCCCGGCCTGCGGAACATTCTTTGTATTCTCGGATTACATGAAACCGGCAGCCCGTCTGGCCGCCCTGATGGAGCTTCCGGTAAAATACATCTGGACACACGATGCTTTCCGGGTGGGAGAAGACGGTCCTACCCATCAGCCGGTAGAACAGGAAGCACAGATCAGGCTGATGGAAAAACTCAAAAACCACAAAGGGCACAACAGTATGTTGGTGCTCCGTCCTGCCGATGTGCATGAGACCACAGTGGCATGGAAACTGGCCCTGGAAAATATTTCCACTCCTACTGCTTTGATTCTTTCCCGGCAAAATATTCCCAATCTTCCGGTGGCCGGAAATGCGTATGAATCTGCCCTTCAGGTAGAGAAAGGCGCTTATATTGTCCAGGATGATCCGGGGACTCCCGATGTGGTACTGTTAGCCAGTGGTTCCGAAGTATCCACCCTTCTCGAAGGAGCTGCCCTGCTCCGCCAAAGGGATCAGCTGAAAGTCAGGGTCGTTTCGGCTCCGTCGGAAGGCTTGTTCCGGCAGCAACCGGAAGAATACAGGAAAAAAGTTTTACCCTGCGGAATTCCACGATTTGGACTGACGGCCGGGTTGCCGGTTACCCTCGAGGGGCTGGTCGGTGAAAACGGCAGTGTTTGGGGTATGAATTCCTTTGGATACTCGGCGCCCTATAAAGTACTGGATGAAAAGATGGGCTTCAACGGGGAGAATGTGTATCAACAGGTGAAAAAACTGTTGGGGAAATCATGAAAATTCTGTTTTTTTCCCTGTTCCTACTGGCGATGTCTGTTACACTTAAAGCCCAGGTTCCCGATTCCACAGCTCTGATTATCATTGATATTCAGCAATTTTATTTTCCAGGGGGGTCTGTCCCCCTGGAAAATCCGCAGGCAGCAGCTGAAAAAGCCGCCAGTTTGCTGACATGGTTCCGGGAAAATCATAAACCGGTAGTGCATGTAGGACATATTTCCCGTTCAGGTTCGGAGTTTCATCCGCTGGTCTTACCGGCAACTGGGGAAAAGGTGATCATGAAGGGAGAAGTAAATGCCTTCCTGAATACCGACCTGGAGAAATTTCTGAGGGAAAATCACATTAAAAACCTGATTTTGTGTGGTATGCAAACACACATGTGTCTGGAAGGTGCCACAAGGGCAGCACACGACCTGGGATTTTCCTGTACGGTGGCCGCTGATGCCTGTACTACACGCGACCTGACCTGGGGAGACACCACCGTGAAAGCAGCCGAGGTCCATGCCGCCACGCTGGCCACGTTGAAAAGTTATGCAGCAGTCAGGAATGTAGATGATATCATTTTAAGGAAATAGGTTTCAGTATAAATATTTCGGATTTCGGATGTACGATTTCGGATTAAAAAGCAAGAGTGACCGCAGGTAAATCCGAAATCGTACATCCGAAATCCGAAATTTTGTCATAGCTCAATCCCCAGCACCGTTTTACCCCAGGCGGAGGCCATCAGGTGGGCGCCGGCCATGGATGGATGGACGCCGTCGGGCGACCAGTAACTGGCAGGAGCCTGGGTTATGGCTTCATCAAATACCCGCTGGAAGGGGACGAATATCGCTCCAAACTCTTTGCTCAGTTTCAAGGCCACATCCTGATACTGCCTGACAGGCTCTACCCAGGAATTGTCAACAGCCGTTGTTCCGGGCAAGGCAAAAGGTTCACAGATCACCAGGCTGATGTCCGGGAGTTTTTCTTTGGTCAGCGCAAGCAGCTTGCGGTAATCAGTCTCATATTTTTCAATGGTGCCGTCATAATTCCCGTTCCGCATGTGCCAATAGTCGTTAATCCCGATCAGGATGCTGAGCAGGTCAGGTTTAAGCTCCAGACAATCTTTATCCCATCTTTCAGCCAACTGGTATACCTTGTTCCCGCTTATTCCCCGGTTATAAACGGAAATGGCCATGTGTGAAAAGTGATCCAGCAGTGCTGCCCCGGCGATAAAGGCATAGCCTCTTCCAAAAGAATCGGCATTGTTGGGCAGCTGTTTTGTTTTTTCCCTTCCAGCATCAGTAATGGAATCTACCTGAAACAGAATTGTTCCTTTTTCAGGAAACAGGAGTCTCTTCTTTTTAGGTTTTTTTGATTCAACTGCTGAAACAATGGCAGGAATGGAAAGCATTCCCCCGGCAACCAGGGCGGTTTGCGTTAAAAAATTCCTTCTTGAAGCAATCATTTATTAAAAAATTATATTATTGTATATCAAGCTGTAACAATCAATGTGGAAGGTATAGACATCAGCCAGCCAGGGGGCTTTTCAAGTAATACTGCCCAGTATCCGGCGCTTACCAGGAAAAGGTCATGGCTTTTCAGAAACTCTTCCCTGATTTCCATTTTGGTCATGATCTCAAACTGATCGAAAACTTTGTCGTTACTGTCATATTCTCCGGATTTGAACAGGATCTGCTGCAAAAGTTCCACATCGGGAAGAAACAGGGTAACCTTTACATCCCCGTTATCGGATAACAAACGGGCATAACGGATCAGAAAGGCATCATCAGCACTACCGGTCAAAACAAAAGCCCGGTTTACGGAATGAAGGTTTTTATCCAGAAAGATGCCCACAGGGATTTCTGTTTTGGAAAGTATGGCACGTGTCCTTTCATCAAAGGCGGGATTAAACCAGGATTTTTCCCTTCTGGTCACCTTATAGAAAATCTTCGCCGGATTAATCATTTTGGAGGTGAAATCGATCATTTTTCCAAGTAAACTTCCTTCGTAGATCGATTGGCCAACACCCATGATCAGCATATCATAATCCCCCTTGTTAGCTTGTTCAGCGATGTCATTTTCAATGTTGACAGAGATCCGGAAGAGCGTTTCCACCGGTAGCTTCAACTCAGCGGATATCTTTTGGAGAGGGGAAAAACTCTCCGTTTCATAACTGTCAGAATTGGTTTGGAACATATCATCGGCAGGAGAAAGGTGCAAGGCAGCCACGTGGCTTTTTTTCAGACTCTTACGTACAAATGCATTGGCCAGGCGCACCATGGAAATGCCTCTCTCCGGATTTCCGAACGAAAGCAACATGCGAAAAGAAGTTCCGGGTACGACATTCATTGCCGGGAGGGGTTTATCCCTGAAAATAATCCCGATGAAATCAAGTACCGGAGCGGTCATAAAAGTAGTCACCAGCGCCATGATCACCAGCATGGCAAATATTTCAGAAGACAGAACACCCAAATCATAACCTATGTTCAGGACAACCAGCTCCACCAATCCCCTTGAATTCATAAGCGTCCCGATGGTTACACTGTTTTTCCAGCTCTGTCCTGAAAACCGGGAAGCCATCATAGCGCCGAAGAACTTGCCTATAATGGCCGTGAAGATGATCAAACCAGTGATCCTCCAAAGTCCGGGGTCGTTCAACAGGGTTATTTCGGTCCGTAAACCTGTATAAACAAAGAAAAGTGGCAGGAATAGTACCATGGATACATCTTCCACCTTCTCAATGAAGATATTTCTGAAACGGGCATTGTCAGGCATGATGGCGCCGGCCATAAAACCTCCGAATATGGCATGGATTCCGATGAATTCCGTTGTGAATGCCGACAGCATCAGCACCAGAAAGAACAAAGCCACAATCGGTTTGGTCAGATTTTCCCTGGAGGCATGCAACTCTCCTATCCTTGAAAGGAAAGGCCTCACCACCTTCAGCATGAGAAAAACATAGAGTACAGAAAACAATATGGTTGGCACAGCGCTGACAAAAGAACCAGCTTTGACAATGGCAATGACTATAGCCAGCAAGCTCCAGGCGGTGATGTCATCTACGGCTGCGCAGGTGATCACAAACAGCCCCAGCGGCGTTTTATGCATTCCCCGCTCCTGCATGATCCTGGCCAGGACAGGGAAAGCGGTTATGCTCACTGAAATGCCCAGAAAAAGGGCGAAGGAATTAAATGGTACTCCGGGGGGAGCAAAGCGGGTATAGAGTGACCATGCCAGAATCATCCCGAGCGTGAAGGAGAAAGCAATTCCGGTGTGACTGATAATCAGCGCATTCTTGGCCTTTTGTTTCAGGGAACCGAAATCAACTTCCATTCCGACCATAAACATAAACAACACCAAACCGATCTGGGCAAGGATGTGCAGGTTGCCCAGGGATTCAGCAGGAAAGAGTTTTGCGGTGAATTCAGGCCAGTAATAGCCTACCAGAGATGGCCCCAACAAAATCCCGGCAAGGATCTCTCCGATGACCACCGGTTGCCTCAATTTCCTGCAAATCCATCCAAAAACCCTGGTAACCAGAAT
>DAIDJX010000258.1 GCA_027451165.1 Prolixibacteraceae bacterium
CCTTCTTAATGATGAGCGCCAGGTCCTTCACGTCCTTCACCAGGAAGTTGTGCTTGGTGCAGGGGCGGGTGATGCCGATGATATCCGCCTCCTGAAAAGCATCGTTGCCAATAAGATTGGTGGACACCTGACCGGTGATGATCACCATAGGTGGCAGCTCCTTGCTGACATATTGTATCGGGGCAAATTCGTCCACCACCACCTGGGTGTCTTCAATTCCCCGCTCAGCCCTGATCTTGAAATGGGTGATCACCTGCGGACTGAGCGGAAGCACACCGGCGATCCTTGACGCATCCATGCCATATTTGGCCAGCCAGCGTTTATCCATGGCCAGCATCAGGTCGAGGTAACCTCCTGCAGAATGTCCGGACAGAAAAATCTTACCCGGGTCTCCCCCGTATTTTTCAATATTCGCAAAAACCCACGCTAATGCGGCAGCAGCATCTTCGATGTATACCGGGCATTTCACCTCCGGATTCTTCCGGTATTCCGGCCCGACTATGGCAAATCCCTGTTCTCTGAGTATCTCCGGAATCTCCTTTTTACCTCCGGAAAGTCCGCCTCCATGAAACCAGATCACCGTGGCAAAACCTTTTTTATTCTCGGGGTAATAAATATCCAGGTGGCAGTTCTTCCGGATTTCGTCATCCGTTTTTCCGGGGGTAATTTCCCGGTATGGAATGTCAGACTCCATCCGGTAAGTTTGTTTGACCGTAATACCGGATTGTTTTGTCTGCCCGGTGATCCATTGAAATGAAAACATCAATACGGCAAGTAACGCAACTGATCTCATGACTTTAATCTACTTTGAATTTTGTACCACCAAAAATAGGAGAAACAAATGATATTGGTCTGCAACCCAGTGGGCGGAATCAGGAATATTTGTATAATTGCAGGCAAGCCCGATAACCAGCTTACCAGGTTATCAGTGAGACTCCGCCAGGAACAGGTAATCTGTTGTTGTCAAAATAAAATGAAAAATTTCTGATTGGACCATGAGACTGAGCTTGCCAAATATGCCGTTGACCTTATCGTTTATTTTCCTTTTGGGGACCACGCAGGTTCTTTTATCACAGGAACTCCACACCCCGCTGGAAAGAAAGCATTTTGAGGAACTGTCAACCTATGCCGAATGGACAGCATTCGTCAAACAACTCGATGACATGAGTAACCTGCTTACCGTGGAGAGCGTAGGTCAGACCCTGGAAGGAAGGGATATTCTTGCCCTCCAATTCTCAAAATCAACCTTCGGACAGGATAAATCAAAAACCAGGGTGTTGATTTGTGCCCAGCAACACGGCAACGAACAATCAGGGAAAGAAGGTGCATTGCTTCTTGCTGCCTCCTTATTGAAACCTGAAAACAGCTACCTGTTTGACCGGCTTGATCTGGCGCTGATTCCACAGGTAAATGCCGATGGTTCTGAACAGAATAAACGCCGGAATGCAAACGGAACCGACCTGAACCGAAACCACCTCATCCTGGAAGAACCGGAGGTGATTGCTTTACACCATTTTTTCGACCGGTATCTGTTTGAAGTCACCATGGATGTTCACGAATATGCCCCCTATTCCAGCGAAAAATGGAAAAAATATGGCTACCGTACCAATTCGGATGAACTGATCGGAGTGAATACCAATTGCAATGTTTCACAGGAAATCCGGGATTTCTCCAACCATGTTTTCGTGCCGTTTTACCGCGATTTCCTGACAAAACATCATTTCAGCAATTCCATTTATGCTCCCGGAGGCCCCCCGGAAATGGACTATATTCGTCACAGTACGTATGATATCAACGACGGGCGCCAAAGCTTCGGAATTCAAAACACGTTTTCACTTATCCAGGAAGGTTTAAATGGCGAAGACAATTTCAAGATGCGAATTCAGCACAGGGCAAGGGGGCAAATGACCGGGATGAGGGCTTTGCTGGAGTATACTTTTCAGCACGCAAAGACAATAAAAAAAATGGTTGGGAAACAACGGAAAAAGCTCATCAGTCAAAAGCCGGGAACGCCATACGCCATACAGATGGAACATACCAGGACAGGGGCAGAACATCCGCTGCCCGTTTATTCCTATGCCACAGGAAAAGATTCCGTCATCATGGTGAAAGACTACCGGCCACTGGTAAAATCTGTTTCAGAAGTCAGCCGTCCGTTGGGATACCTGGTTCCGAAAAACTTGCCTGAGTTGGTGAACTGGAGCCAGCGACAGGCTTTTGTTTCAGGACCGGTTCCGTCGCTGAAAAAAATTAAAATTGAACAATACCTGGTGACTACCATTGATTCCATTGATTTTGAGCGGGATACGATCATGCATCCAAAAGTCAGGATTGAAGAAACAGAAATGTTGAATCCGGAAGATTTCCTTTATTTCCCGGTAAATCAGCTCAAGGGGAACATCCTGATCACGGCCCTGGAACCTGCATCAGAACTCGGACTGGTCACTTATCCAACCTATGCACATTTGGTGAAGGCTGGAGAAAAATTCCCGGTTTTACGGGTGGTCAAAAAGTAAACACATTAAAAAAATATTATGCGTTTCGACAGGATTGAGCTCATCCATATCAAAATGATTCTGAGAGCGCCCTTTGTGACTTCCATGGGTGTTGAATCAGACGAAGAACACATCATTGTGCGTGTCGACGGTGAAGGCGTTACCGGCTGGGGCGAAAGCGTGGCAGAAGGTACCCCCTTCTATTCCTACGAGACAGTTCCCACTGCCTGGCATATTCTGAGTGATTTTCTGATCCCGTCTGTTTTGGGTAAAGACCTGAAAAGTGTTGCCGATGCCCTGGAACTGTACAGCAAGGTTCGCGGTCACATGATGGCAAAGGCCGGTCTGGAAGCTGCGCTGTGGGATGCCTTTGCTAAATCGCAGAACCTGTCTCTTTCGGGAATACTGGGAGGAGTGCGGAAGAAAATTGATGCCGGGGTCAGCATTGGCATTCAGGAATCGGCGGAAGTGATGATCCGGAAAGTCGAAGGATACCTGAAAGAGGGGTATAGACGGATAAAGATTAAAATCGCCCCCGGCAATGATTTTCATGTGGTGGAGGCACTCCGCAAAGTATATCCGGATCTGCAGCTGTGGGTCGATGCCAATTCAGCCTATACCCTGAAAGATACAGACCTTTTCAAAAAGCTGGACATTTTTGGACTCGAACTGATCGAACAACCCCTTGGCTACAATGATATTTACGAACATTCCAAACTTCAGAAACAGATAAAAACCGCGCTTTGCCTCGATGAAAGTGTTCATTCCCTGGCAGATACCTGCGCTGGAATTGAACTGGGAAGTTGCAGGATCATCAACATCAAACCAGGCCGGGTTGGCGGTTTTACGGAAGCAAAGCTTATCCACGACTATTGCGCTTCGAAAGATGTACCGGTCTGGTGCGGAGGCATGCTGGAATCGGGAATTGGCAGAGCAGGCAATGTTGCCCTGGCATCATTGCCCAATTTTACATTGCCTGGCGATATTTCCTCCAGCAACCGCCATTATCTCGAAGAAATTGTGGAACCGGCATTCCTGATCAATTCCGATGGAACCATGAACGTTCCGGTGGGTCCCGGCATCGGGGTTGAAGTTAATTTGAGCCAGCTGAAAAAAATGACGGTCAGATCAGAGGTTTTCAGCGCTTCACAAGGAATTTCCGGGATTTAAATACCACATAATCAATAATTTTCCGAATTCTGCCAGCATTCCGGTCATTTGCCTGAAACCAGCACTTTCAAATTTGAAGGGTATTTTTTGTCATGGTAGATCCGCATAGTGGCTTTCTGAAAATCGGATTCCTCACATTCATAGATGTTCACAAATTTCTGCGGATTCCGATCTACGAGCGGGAACCAGGAATTTTGGATCTGCACCATGATCCGGTGCCCTTTTTTGAAAGTATGTGCCACATCCGGAAGTTCATATTTTACCTGAGTGACCTTCCCGGGTTTGAAAGGTTCCGGATTTTCAAAGCTGTTCCGGTACTTTCCGCGCATTACCTCACCTCTGACCAGCATCTGGTACCCACCCAGCGGTACCTCCCCTTTATAGCCGGCTGGCTTGGCCATCTCTCCGGGGAAAACATCAATCAGCTTCACGACAAAATCGGCATCTGTCCCGGTAGTTGAAACAAACAGGTCAGCCACAACCGGACCGGTAAGGGTCAAATCCTCAGTCAGGACATCTGTCTGATACACCATCACATCGGGTCTGCGGGCCGCAAACCGTTGATCATCTGTCATGTACTTAACAGTGCGTCTCAGATGGACATCTTCCTGATAAGGAACAGGCTTCATCGGATCAGAAACATATTCATCAAAACTTTTAGAGACTGAAGGCTGTTCAAAACTGATTTTTCCTGAAGGTTGGAGCCAAAGGTTCTTTTCAATAACCATTTTGGGTGGCCAGGTATCGAAATTCTTCCAGGAGTTTACTCCTGTATCAAAAACAGTCGCTTCAGGCAGGTTGTCAGAACCGGCATCTTTGAGATGGTAATTGAAAAACTGAACCTCCAGTTCATGGTAATAATTACAGGTCGGTGATCCCCAATGGATATTCCCCAGACTTTCACCTCCCTGCATTGCCCACTGACTGTGGTACCAGGGGCCCATGACCAGGATATTCTTAGTCTCCGCCGGGTTTTGTTTTTCAATGGCTGCATAGGTATGGAGCGTTCCCCATAAATCTTCCGCATCAAACCATCCGCCAACGGTCATCACGGCAGGTTGTACATTCTTCAGGTAAGGACGCGGATCGGTGGCTTTCCACCAGTCATCATAGTTGGGATGTGACAGGACTTCATGCCA
>DAIDJX010000259.1 GCA_027451165.1 Prolixibacteraceae bacterium
ATTCCCTTTTTGGCTCTTCCCTTCCCCAACAGGGCCTTTAACTCTTCTGCACCGGCGCCAGCTGATTCAGCTTCTGCCACGCGCCGGAAAAACTCATTTTTGATGAGCCGCACCGGGGCCAGCTTCTTCAGGGCCAGTTGGGTATCCCCTTCCTGTAAACCGGTTACCAGCTTTTTAAAAGCGGGATGAGCCGACGATTCTTCAGATACGGCAAACAAAGACCCTATTTGCACCCCGTCAGCACCGAGTACCATGGCGGCCAGCATGGCATCGCCCGAAGCAATTCCCCCTGCAGCGATTACCGGGAGAGAAACTGCCTTGCGAACAGCTGGTACCAGTGCCAGTGTGGTGGTTTCTTCCCGCCCGTTGTGTCCTCCTGCTTCAAAACCTTCAGCTACAACAGCATCAACGCCGGCGGCCTCACATTTTTCAGCGAAACGGGAAGAAGAAACGACATGGGCAACCTTCAGCCCCTGATCTTTCAGCCAGGGGGTCCATTTCGCAGGAGATCCGGCAGAGGTAAATACAATGGGTACTTTCTCCTCCACGATAATTTGCATCAGGGTATCCATTTCAGGATAGAGCAACGGTACATTTACTCCGAAAGAATTCCTGGTTGCCAACCTGGTCTTACGGATATGTTCCCTGAGGGTTTCCGGATGCATGGAACCAGCGCCCAATAACCCCAGTCCGCCGGCGTTGCTGACGGCAGCCGCCAACTTCCAGCCGGAACACCAAACCATGCCCCCCTGGATTACCGGGTACCTGATGGCGAATAAGCTACAAACGGGATTCATTACTTTACCTGGATTAAACGGTTTTTTGTCCTGCCTGTGGTGCGGGCACCAGCTTCTGGAACAGCAATTCAGTCAGTTTTTCCATTGAGAGATGACGCTCGATATTGCCACCCTCCACCAGCGAAATATGCCCTGTCTCTTCAGAAACCACCAAAACGATGGCATCAGTAGTTTCAGAAATGCCAATGGCGGCTCTGTGGCGCAATCCCATACTTTTATCTACCTCCTTATGGGTTAAGGGCAGAATGCATCCAGCTGCAGCAATTCGTCCCTCACTAATAATAACCGCTCCGTCGTGTAAGGCACTGTTTTTAAAAAAAATAGTCTTTAGCAACGGTTGACTCAACCGGGCATCAATAATGTCACCGGTAGAAATCTGTTCCACCAGCTCCGATCTTCGGGCAATTACGATAATGGCTCCGGTCAGGGTGCGGGAAAAATACAGCAAGGTATCCACCAGCTCAGAAATATAGGCGCCGCCGGCATTTTCTTTTCCGGTGTACAGCAGCTTTTCAAGAGATAAGAACCGGTTGATCTGATAATGTGATCCGATATACAGCAGGAATCTCCGGATTTCAGGATGAAAAATGATGATCAGGGCAAGAACGCCAACACCGATAAATTGTCCGATGATGGTGGTCAGCAATTCCATGTGCAGGGCTCTGACAATGACATAAACCAGGTAAACCAATAAAAACCCAACCACAATATTGAAGGCGACAGTTCCCTTTATAAGCCTGTAAATCAAGAATATCAGGAAAGCTACAAGGAGGATATCGAGGATATCGTATATCCGGAGGGATAAAAAATCGAGCATTAAACAGTCTCTTTTAATTGCAGGAAAAGGCGCAGGGCATCAACAGCTGGTTTTACATCATGAACCCTTAATATATCAGCTCCGCCCAGGAGCGCCATGGTGTTCAGCACAGTGGTACCGTTAAGGGCTTCTTCAGGAGTGGTTTCCAGCACTTTCCAGATCATGGATTTCCGGCTTACGCCAACGACAACCGGCAATTGAAATACTTTAAAAGAATCCAGCCGGTTTAACAGCTGATAATTGTGAAACATGGTCTTCCCAAAACCAAAACCGGGATCAATAAGGATATCATTAACTCCAAGCCGTGTAAGTTTTCGTACCGACTCACTCAATTCTGCTGAGACATCCCTGACCACATCTTTATACACCGGATTGGCCTGCATATTCTGTGGCGTTCCCTGGATATGGGTCAGGATGTAGGGCACCTGCAATTTTCCGATGGTTTCAAACATATGGGCATCCAGCGATCCTCCTGAAATATCGTTGACGATTACCGGGCCGATTTCTTCCAATACCCGGATGGCCACCCAGGAGCGATAGGTGTCAATGGAAATAATGACCTCCGGGAAATGTTTCCTGATGGCTTTTACCGCGGGGATCAGCCGCTCCAGTTCCTCCTTGGTCGAAACAGGCTCCGCGCCCGGCCTGGTGGAAACGCTTCCCACATCAATGATAACAGCGCCTTCAGCTACCATTTGCTCTACCCTTTCGAGCATGTCATATTCCGACTGCAGGGTATCGCCATCATAGAAGGAATCAGGAGTCACATTAATGATACCCATTATACAGGGAATTGAGAGATCCAACAATTCTCCTCCTACATTGATGGTGCTTTTTCTTTTAATGAATTTTCCGGCAGATTGCGTAATCAACATAAAAACCAGGATTTTAAGTGATGATTAGACATATACAAATGTACAATAAAACCATTAGGTTACTCAATTTTTCCTATTTTTATGCCCCGAAATTTACCGGTTCATGGAAAAGACCATTGCTCAATATCAATCTGTCATGGAAACCTGCCAATCTTTGTTTCTGAAAAAGATGCAGGATTACGGGACAGCCTGGCGTATCCTCCGGCCTGAATCCATCACGGATCAGCTGTTAATCAAAGCATTGCGCATCCGTAGTATCGAAGAAAAAGGTACCGCCATGATCAGCGAAGATTCCAGGTCGGAATTTATCGGGATCATCAACTACTCCATCATGGGGATCATCCAGCTGCAACATACGCCTTCAGGTGAAGAAATGGATCCGGATGAAGTTATTCGGTTGTATCAACACCATTTTGAAAATGCAAGGGAATTGATGAAGGCCAAAAACCATGACTATGGTGAAGCATGGCGTCAGATGAGAATTTCCAGTTATACTGATCTGATTTTGATGAAAATCCGCAGGGTAAAGCAAATTGAAGACAATAAAGGACAGACCCTCGTCTCAGAAGGCGTGGAAGCCAACTATCTGGATATGATTAATTATGCAGTATTTGCCATTATAAAAATTGACTATGAATCGTAAAATATTGATCAACATTATCAAGCATACCGCCAGAATCGGCATCGGAATCACATTTCTCTTTTCCGGATTTGTAAAAGGCATAGATCCATGGGGATCGGCATATAAATTCATCGATTATTTTCATGCCATGAACCTTGACTGGCTGGTTCCTCTGGCATTTACTTTTGGGGTATTGTTAGCACTCAGTGAGTTCATCATTGGCGCTGCGCATATGTTTGCCGTGAAACTGCGCTTTTTCAGCTGGGCTGCCCTGGTTTACATGCTGTTTTTCACCCCGCTTACCCTTTGGATAGCCATTTCTAACCCGGTTACCGATTGCGGTTGTTTCGGGGATGCCCTGGTCTTATCAAACTGGGGAACATTCTATAAAAACATCCTTTTCCTGGCATTCGCCATCATAGTGGTGATCTGGAGAAATGAAATTATCTGTTTCGGAGGAATTAAAACCGGTTACATTCTTGCAGTCATTTCAGTGTTGGTGTATTTGGGGTCAGTGGTTTATTCATACCATCACGAGCCGATATTCGATTTCAGACCATACAAAGTCGGAGTGAACATTCAGGATGGGATGAAAATTCCTGCTGATGCCCCTAAGGCTGTCTACGAAAACATTTTTTATTACAAAAACAAAAAAAACGGGGAAATAAAGAAATTCACGGAGCAGAACTACCCCTGGCAGGATACTCTCAACTGGGAATTCAACAAGATGGATACGAAACTTTTATCCAAAGGATATGAACCACCCATTCATGGATTTACCATTGAAACGCGGGAAGGGAACAATGTATATGACTATTTCCTGAACGATGAAAATTATGTATTTATGTTGATTGCCTATAACCTGGATAAGTCTTCCACCAAAAACCAGTTAAAAATCAACACATTAGCCAAATGGGCGAAGGAACAAAACTATTCCTTCATCTGCCTGACAGCATCCCTGTTTGTCAAAACCGAAGTTTTTGCAGCGGAACATCAAACCAATTATGAGTTTTTCAACTGCGATGAAATTGCCCTGAAAACCATTATTCGTTCCAATCCGGGACTGATCGTGTTAAAAAAGGGAACCATCATCGCAAAGTACCATTACAATGATATCCCAACACCGGAAGAGTTTTCAGCGGAATTTCCTAAATAAAAATTACATATTTTAAAAAAAAAGATAATGAGAAAGAAGATCGTAGCCGGCAACTGGAAATGCAATACCACCGTTCCGGCAGGTATGGAGTTGGCAACCAGGGTAAATCAGGCAGTACTGGAGTCAGGTGACCCGGAAGTGCAGGTAGTGGTTTGCCCACCGTTTGTACATATTACGGGAGTTGTGGATAAGGTGGATAACCAGCGGGTGAAAGTGGGTGCCCAGAACTGTGCAGCAGAAGCCAAAGGTGCCTACACCGGGGAAGTATCTGCTGAAATGGTGAAGTCGACCGGCGCTGAGTATGTCATCCTGGGCCATTCAGAAAGAAGGGAATACTATGGCGAAACCAGCGCCACCCTGAATAAAAAGGTAGCATTGGCGCTGGCTAATGGCCTGACGCCCATCTATTGCTGCGGCGAGCCCCTGGCTATCCGGGAAGCTGAATCACAGAACGACTACGTGAAAAAACAACTGGAAGAGACCATTTTCCTGCTTCCTGAAGCCTATTTCCTGAAGATTGTGATTGCCTATG